>DAIEEM010000114.1 GCA_027325905.1 Rhodocyclaceae bacterium | reverse complement strand
ACGCCTTGAAGGCGCTGGCGGCCGGGCCGCTCACGGCGGACGCCGCGGCCATCGCCGCGCTGCCGCTCGCCCGCATCGCCGCAGACGCGCCGCTGCCGTTGGCCGACGGCGTGAATCCGGCCTGGGCGTCGCACATCGCCGCCTTGCGCGACGCCGCCGTCGTGCCGCTGTTCGGCAATCGCCAGGCGTTGAGCGGGAGCGACTGGCAGGCGCTCAAGGACCGGCTCGCGCCGTATGCCGCCTGGCTCGCCGCCAAGCCCGACCCGGCGGCGCAACAGGATGGCGAGACAAGCGGCGTACGCGAACTGGAAAAGCTCGCGCGCTACGTACGCGACCTGATGCCGCTCGCCAACAATTTCGTCGCCTTCCGCGACTTCTACGCACGCCGCGACAAGGCGAGCTTCCAGGTCGGCACGCTCTTTCTCGACGGCCGCTCCTGCGAGCTGTGCGTCGCCGTCGGCGACGCCGGCAAGCATGCGGCGCTCGCCTCGCTGTCGCGGCTGTGCCTCGTCTATTGCGATTGCGCCAGGATGGGCAGCGCCGGCGCCGAGAAGATGAGCATCGCCGCCGCCTTCACGGCCGGCGACGCCGACCAGCTCATGACCGGCCGCAACGGCGTCTTCTACGACCGCCAGGGGCGCGACTGGGACGCCACCGTCGTCAAGATCGTCGATCATCCGATCAGCCTGCGCCAGGCCTTCTGGTCGCCGTACAAGCGCGTCGCGCGCATGGTCGCCGAGCAGTTGCAGAAGCTTGCGGCGAACAAGGCCAGGGAGGCCGAGGACCGCCTGGCCGCAGCGGCGCTCGCCGCCGGCAAGCCGGCCGGTGCGGCGGCAAGCGCCGCACCGACGCCCTTCGACGTCGGCAAGTTCGCCGGCATCTTCGCCGCCATCGGCCTTGCCGTCGGCGCCATCGGCACGGCGCTGGCGTCGGTGGCGACGGGTTTGCTGACGCTCAAGTGGTGGCAGTTGCCGCTGGCGCTGGCCGCCGCCGTGCTGCTGATTTCCGGCCCGGCCATGGTGCTCGCCTGGTTCAAGCTCGGGAGCCGCAACCTCGGGCCGCTGCTCGACGCCAACGGCTGGGCCATCAACGCCCGCGCCAAGATCAACATTCCCTTCGGCACGTCGCTGACGCAGGTGGCGCAATTGCCCGCCGATGCCGAACGCTCCCTGAGCGATTCGTTTGCCGAGAACCACAAGGAACTGAAATGGGGCCTGGCCGGCCTGGCGCTGGTGGTCCTCCTCGCCTTCGTCTGGCTGGTGCGCTCGATCTGAAGCGGCGATGGCAGCGAGAGCCCTCAGGATCGCCGGCATCGTAGTCGCCGCCGTCGCCGTTCTCGCCGCCGCCGGCAGCGCATTCCTCTCCAGCCGCTACTTCGCCGCCGGCGTCGAGGGCATGCTCGCCAGGTCGATACAGGACGCCAAGCAACGCACGCTGAAATTCGACGACGCGCTGGAAATCTCCTTTTGGCCGACTGCCGGCTTCAAGGTCGGCAGGGTATCGCTGTCCGAGCGCAACAGCGCGCAGGAATTCGCCTCCTTCGATGCGGCGCGCGTGTCGGTGGCGGTGCTGCCGCTGCTGGCGCGTCGGGTCGTCGTCGACGTCATCGCCGTCGACGGCCTCAGGGCCGTCATCGTCAAGCGCCACGACGGCTCGCTCAACATCGACGACCTGCTGGTCGGCGAGAAGCCGTCCGGCGCGCCGCTGCGGCTGGAGATTGCCGCCGTCAGGCTCGGCGGCGAGCTGACCTGGCGCGACGAGAAATCCGGCGCCGCGCCGACGGTGCGCGGGATCGATCTCGCCGGCAGCGGCGTGCAGATCGACACGGGCAGCAAGACTTTCCACATCGATGACCTGATCCTCGGCGGCACCGCCGACGATGTCCGCGCGCGCCTCAGCCTCACCGGCGTCGACGGCTCGGCCGCAGCCGGCGCGACGGCGAAGCTGGCCGTCGACATCGACGCCAGGGCCGGCGCGA
>DAIEEM010000100.1 GCA_027325905.1 Rhodocyclaceae bacterium | reverse complement strand
CAGATGTCGTCCTTCTTGGGTCCGACGATGTTGGGGAATCTTGTCCGCAATGCCTGTACCACGCGTGCGGCATCATCGACCGACAACGTGGTTTGGGTGACGTAGGCCAGTTTGTCGGGGTCGGCGACTTCGAGCCTGGCCACGTCCTCCGGTGTTTCCACCAGATACATGCCGCCTGCGCTCTGTCCCATGGTGCCCTCGACCTCGGGATGGCCCTTGTGGCCGATCATGACGACTTCGCGGCCTTGCGCGCCCTGCCGCGCGACTTCGATGTGCACCTTGGTCACCAGCGGACAAGTGGCGTCGAAGACGCGCAGGCCGCGGCGCGCCGCTTCGGCGCGCACCGCCTGCGAAACCCCGTGGGCGCTAAAAATGACGTTGGCGCCATCGGGCACTTCGTCGAGTTCCTCGACGAACACCGCGCCCTTTGCGCGCAGGTTGTCGACGACGTAGCGGTTGTGCACGACCTCGTGGCGCACGTAGATCGGCGCGCCGAATTTCTCCAGCGCGCGCTCGACGATGGCGATGGCGCGTTCGACGCCGGCACAGAAGCCGCGCGGATTGGCGAGCAGCAATTCCATCAGAGTATCCCCACCACCTCCACCTCGAAGCGGATGGACTTGCCCGCCAGCGGGTGGTTGAAATCGATCAGCGCCGCGTCGGCGTCCAGTTCGCGCACCATGCCGGCGAACTTGGCGCCGCCGGGCGCGGCGAATTCGATCAACTCATGGAGCTCGATCTTGCCGTCGGCCGGCAGTTCCCGGCGCGGCAGGCGCTGGACGAGTTGCGGGTTGTGCGGGCCGAAAGCCTGTTCCGGCGCCAGTTCGAAGACATGGCGCCCGCCCACCGGCAGGCCTCCCAGACAGGCTTCGAGCGGCGGCGCCAGCTCGCCGCTGCCCAACTGCAGCGTCGCCGGCGAAGCGGCGAAGGTGCTGACGATCTCGACGCCGTCGGCGGTCGCCAGCCGGTAATGCAAGGTCACCAGGCTGTCGGCCTTGACGGTGTCGCTCACGAGCCTTCCTTGTTCATGAATTGCTGCCACAGCATCAGCGCGACGCCGACGGTGATGGCCGAATCGGCGACGTTGAAGGCCGGGAAGTGGGCGCCGGCCCAGTGGAAATCGAGGAAGTCGACGACTGCGTCGTAGCGCAGCCGGTCGACGACGTTGCCCAGCGCGCCGCCGAGGATCAGCGCCAGCGCCGTCGGCTGCAGGCGCTCGCGCGCATGCCGGCGCAGCAGCCCGACGAGCCACGCCGAGATGACGAGGGCCAGCGCGACGAACAGCCACTTCTGCCAGCCGCCGGCATCGCGCAGGAAGCTGAAGGCGGCGCCGGGATTGAAGACGAAGACGAGGTCGAAGAAAGGCGTCACGGCGAGCGCGTCGTGCAAGCGGAAGGCCGCGACGATCCAGGCCTTCGTGGCCTGGTCGAGGACGACGACCGTCCCCGCCAAGCCGAGCCAAAGGGGCAGACCGGGCTTCATGCGAACTCGCGCGCTTCGCCGGCGCCGAAAAGGTTGGCGGCGCAACGGCCGCACAATTCCGGATGTTCGGCGGCGTGCTCGTGGCGGCCGACGTCCGCGCGCCAGTGCCAGCAGCGGCCGCACTTGGCGTGCTCGCTCGCGGTGGCGACGATCGCTTCGGCGCCGGCGTCGGCGGCCTTCACCAGCATCGTCCTCGAGCAGATCAGCACGAAGCGCAGGTCGTCGCCGAGCGACGCCAGCAGGGCGAACTTGGCGCCGCTGGCGCGGATCTCGACTTCGGCCTGCAGCGAGGAACCGATCTGGCCGGCGGTGCGCAAGTCTTCGAGCACCTTGGTTGCCTCGTTGCGCACTTCGCGCAGGCGGCTCCAGCGCTCGATCAGATCGGCTTCGCCGTCTTGCGCCGGCAGCTTGTGCCAGGTCGACAACATCACGCTGTCTTCGGCGTTCTTCGCCATCACCTGCCAAATTTCCTCGGCGGTGAAGGAAAGGATCGGCGCCATCAGTTTGGTCACCGTCTGCAGGATGTGCCACAGCGCACTCTGCGCGGCGCGGCGCGAACGGCTGTCGGCGGCGGTCGTGTAGAGGCGGTCCTTGAGGATGTCGAGGTAGAACGCGCCCAAGTCTTCGGAGCAGAAGTTCTGCAGCGCCTGGACGATCTTGTGGAACTCGTAGCGTTCGTAGTCGCCTTCGGCCTGCGCCTGCATGGCGCGCGTCAGCGCCAGCGCGTAGCGATCGGCTTCGAGCCATTCGGCGACCGGCAGCATCTGCGTCGCGGCGTCGAAGTCCGACGTGTTGGCGAGCAGGAAGCGCAGGGTGTTGCGCAGCCGCCGATAGGTCTCGACGACGCGCGAAAGGATTTCCTTGGAGATCGACAGTTCGCCCGAGTAGTCGGTCGCCGCCACCCACAGGCGCAGGATTTCGGCGCCGAGCGTGTCGGAGACTTCCTGCGGCGCGACGACGTTGCCCTTCGACTTGGACATCTTCATGCCCTTGCCGTCCACCACGAAACCGTGGGTGAGCAGCGCCTGGTAGGGCGCACGGCCGTCGATGGCGCAGCCGGTGAGCAAGGAAGAATGGAACCAGCCGCGATGCTGGTCGGAACCTTCGAGGTAGAGGTCGGCCGGATAGGCGAGATCTTCCCGGTGCGAGCCGCGCATCACGCTCCAGTGCGTCGTGCCGGAATCGAACCAGACGTCGAGCGTGTCGTTCATCTTGTCGTAGTGCGCCGCTTCGTCGCCGAGGAGTTCTTTGGCGTCGAGGGCGAACCAGGCCTCGATGCCGCCGGCCGCGACGCGCTTGGCGACTTCC
>DAIEEM010000070.1 GCA_027325905.1 Rhodocyclaceae bacterium | reverse complement strand
CGGCCTCGTCCGCAACCGCGGCCGCATCCTCGAGCCGGCTTGCGGCGACGGCGCCTTCGTCGCCCTCATCCCGCCGCACTATCCCGACGTCGTCGCCGTCGAACTCGACGCCGGCCACTGCCCCGACGGTGCACTCAACATGGACTTCTTCACTTATCCCGAGAGCGAGAAGTTCGACACCATCATCGGCAACCCGCCCTACGTCAGGGCGCGCGACATCCTGCCGGCGACGCGCCGGCATTTCACGACACAACTGCTCGACGGCCACGCCAACCTCTACCTGCATTTCATCGAGAAATGCGTGCACCACCTGCGGCCCGGCGGCGAACTGGTCTTCATCACGCCGCGCGAATTCCTCAAGGCCACCGGCGCGGCGCGGCTCAACACCTGGCTGTTCGACCAGGGCACCATCACCGATTTCGAGGATCTCGGCGACGCCAAGATCTTCGCCGGCGTCGTCCCCAACTGCGCCATCTGGCGCTTCCAAAAAGGCGACATGAGCCACCGCCTGAAGGACGGCCGGCGCATGGTCGCTGCCGGCGGCCAGTTGCTGCTGACGCGCGGCATCTACAGTGTGCCGGTGAACAGCGTCTTCGCCGTCAAGGTCGGCGCCGTCTCGGGCGCCGACGACATCTTCGCCTCAGCCTCCCTGGGCAACGCCGATTTCGTCTGTTCGAAGACCGCCCAGACCGGCGAACTGCGGCGCATGATCTTCGACGTGCCGCTGCCGTGGCTGGAGCAGCACAAGGAGCGGCTGCTGGCGCGCCGCGTCGCCCGGTTCGACGAATCGAACTGGTGGAAATGGGGCCGCCGCCACCATGTTTCCGACGCGCCGCGCATCTATGTGAACCACAAGACGCGCAACCCGCGGCCCTTCTTCAGCCACGAGTGCACGAACTACGACGGCTCCGTGCTGGCGTTGTTTCCCCATCGCAAGTTGAAGCCCGCGGAACTCGCAAAGCTCGCCGACATGCTCAACGACGTCGATTGGGGCGAACTCGGCTTCGTCTGCGACGGCCGTTTCCTGTTCGCCCAGCGCAGCCTGGAAAACGCCTTGCTCCCCGAAGATTTCGCCGCCTACGAAGTCGGCGGGCTGGTATAAAGTGACGCACTTATGGTTCCCCACCTCACCACCGCGCTGACCGGCCCGCTGCTGGAGCTGGAAAAGCGCTTCCTCGCCAACGACACGTCCATCGAGCAGTGGCTGCGCGGCTGGTGGCTGGAGCACACGCCGCCGTTCTATTGCTCGGTCGACCTGCGCAACGCCGGCTTCAAGCTGGCGCCGGTCGATACCAACCTCTTCCCCGGCGGCTTCAACAACCTCAATCCGGCCTTCCTGCCGCTGTGCGTGCAGGCGGCGATGACGGCCGTCGAAAAAGTCTGCCCGGAAGCGAAGAACCTGCTGCTGATTCCCGAAAACCATACGCGCAACCAGTTCTACCTGCAGAACGTGGCGCGGCTGGCGAGCATCCTCCACCACACCGGCCTCAACGTGCGCGTCGGCTCGCTGCTGCCCGAGATAACGCAGCCGACGACGCTGGACCTGCCCGACGGCCAGACGCTGACGCTGGAGCCGGTCAAGCGCCTCGGTCCCGAGGGGCGCCGCCTCGGGCTCGACGGCTTCGATCCTTGCGCCATCCTGCTCAACAACGACCTCTCCGGCGGCGTGCCCGAGGTGTTGAACGGCATCCACGAGCAGTTCCTGATTCCGCCGCTTCATGCGGGTTGGCATACGCGGCGCAAGTCGGCGCACTTCGCCGCCTACCAGGAAATCGCCAATGCCTTCTCCGCGCATCTCGACGTCGATCCCTGGCTCATCAACCCGGAGTTCGGCGCTTGCGGCAAGATCAACTTCCACGAGCGCACCGGCGAGGAATGCCTGGCCGCCAACGTCGATACGCTGCTCTACCGCATCCGCGCCAAGTACAAGGAGTACGGCATCGGCGAAAAGCCTTTCGTCATCGTCAAGGCCGACGCCGGCACCTACGGCATGGGCATCATGACGGTCTACGACGCCAGCGAGGTCAAGGGCCTCAACCGCAAGCAGCGCAACAAGATGGCCGTCATCAAGGAAGGCCAGCCGGTGCACGAGGTCATCATCCAGGAGGGCGTGCCGACCTTCGAAACCGTCGACGAAGGTAGCGCCGAGCCCGTCGTCTACATGATCGACCGCTACGTCGTCGGCGGCTTCTACCGCGTGAACACGGCGCGCGGCCGCGACGAGAACCTCAACGCGCCCGGCATGGCATTCAAGCCGCTGGCCTTCGAGACCGGCTGCCTGCTGCCTGACGCCTTCCAGGCGCCGGACGCGCCGCCCAACCGCTTCTATGCCTACGGCGTCGTCGCGCGCCTCGCCCTGCTGGCGGCGGCGCTGGAACTGGAGCGCACCGCGCCGCAATGAAGTTCGCCTTCATCGTCGATCCGCTCGACCACCTCAAGGCCCACAAGGACAGCAGCGTCGCCATGATGCGCGCCGCGGCGCACCGCGGCCACCAATGCTGGACCATCCAGCGCGAAACCCTGTCCTGGCGCGACGGCGTCACGCAGGCGCAGGCGCTGCGCGTCGCGCCGCAGGACGGCGCCGCGTCCTGGTACGTCGCCGGCGAGGAGCGCAACATACCGCTCGCCGCCTTCGACGCCGTCGTCATGCGCCAGGACCCGCCCTTCGACATCGAGTACATCGCCGCGACCTGGCTGCTCGAGCGCGCCGAAGCCGAGGGCGCGCGCATCTTCAACCGCCCGCGCGCCGTCCGCGACCACTCGGAAAAGGTGGCCATCGCCGAGTTTCCGCAGCTCACCGCGACGACGCTGATCGCCCGCGCCGCCGCCGACCTCCATGCCTTCATCGACGAAGTCGGGGACTGCGTGCTGAAGCCGCTCGACGGCATGGGCGGCAGCTCGGTGTTCCGCGTGCGTCGCGACGATCCCAACCGCAACGTCATCGTCGAGACGCTGACCGCGCTCGGCACGCGCACCATCATGGCGCAGCGCTTCCTGCCGGAAATCGCGCAGGGCGACAAGCGCATCCTGCTGATCGCCGGCGAGCCGGTGCCGCATGCGCTGGCGCGGATTCCCAAACCGGGCGACAGCCGCGGCAACCTCGCCGCCGGCGGCAGCGGGCACGCCCAGCCGCTCACGGCGCGCGACCGCGAGATCGCGGCGGCGCTCGGCCCGCTGCTGTGGGGGCGCGGCCTGCTGCTGGTCGGCATCGACGTCATCGGCGACTGCCTCACCGAGATCAACGTCACCAGCCCGACCTGCTTCGTCGAAATCGCGCAGCAGACCGGCTTCGACGTCGCCGGACGGTTCATCGACGCGCTGGAATCGGCATGCGCCGGCTGATCCTGCTCGCCGCGCTGCTGCTCGCCGCCTGCCAGCCCGCGCCCAAGCTGCACACCGAAGAATCCTACGTCTTCGGCACGCGCGTCGAGGTGCTGGTCTGGGGCGAACCCGAGGCCAAGGCCAAGGCCGCCGTCGGCGAGGTGCTGCGCGAATTCGACCGCCTGCACCGCACCTACCATGCCTGGCAGCCGTCGGAGCTGACTGCGTTGAACGACGCCATCGCCGCCGGACGCAGCATCGAAGTGACGCCCGAACTCGCGCAACTGGTGCGCGAATCGCAGGCGCTGGCGGCGCGCGGCGACCACTTGTTCGATCCCGGCATCGGCGCCCTGGTGCAGCTCTGGGGTTTCCACGACGACAACTTCAAGGCGCAACTGCCCGACCCGGCGGCGCTGGCCAGGCTGGTCGCGGCCAAGCCCTCGATCGCCGACCTCGCCATCGACGGCAACCGCATTTCCAGCCGCAACCGCGCGGTGGCGCTCGACTTCGGCGGCTACCTCAAAGGCGTCGCGCTCGACCGCGCCGCCGCCATCCTCAAGCGCGACGGCGTCGCCAACGCCCTCATCAACATCGGCGGCAACGTCATGGCCCTGGGCTCGAAGGGCGGCACCCCCTGTCGCATCGGCATCCAGAGCCCGCGCTCGCCGGCGCCGCTGGCGACGCTCGACCTGCGCGACGGCGAAGCGGTCGGCACCTCGGGCGACTATCAGCGCTACTTCGAGCTCGACGGCCGCCGCTATTGCCATCTGCTCGACCCGCGCACCGGCGCGCCCGCCCAAGGCACGCAGGCCGTCACGGTGCTGATCGCGCCGCGGCCCGAGGCCGGCATGTGGTCGGACTGGTCGAGCAAGCCGATCTTCGTCGCCGGCCCGGCCTGGCGCGCCATGGCGAATCGGCTCGGCCTCACGCACGTGCTGCGGGTCGGCACCGACGGCAAGGTCGAGATGACCGACGCCATGCGCGCCCGCCTCAAGATGGAGGCACCGCCGTGAGCGACGGCGACATCGGCCATGCCGTGCGGCGCAGCGTCGGCGTGGCGGCGCTGCGCCGCCTGCGCGGCCTAGTCGACGCGGACCAGGCGCAGCAGCGCGCCGATGCGCGCTGGGCCACGCGCCTGGCATGGGCATTCGCGCTCGCCGCCCTGCTCGCGGTGGCCCGGCTCGCGTTCCGGTAGAATCGGCAGCTTGCGGAATACCCAACGATGATCGGCCTTTTTCTCGTCACCCACACCACCTACGGCGAATCCCTGATCCAGTGCGCCTGCCACGTACTGAACCAGCGGCCGCCGCAAATCGCCCAGCTCGGCATCGCCATGCAGGACGATCCGCTCGACATCCTGCCGCTGGCGCGGCAGTTGCTCGGCATCGTCGACAACGGCAAGGGCGTGCTGGTGATGACGGATGTGTACGGCGCGACGCCCTCCAACATCGCCATGAAACTTCTCGAACCGGGGCGCATCGAAGGCGTGGCGGGCGTCAATCTGCCGATGCTGCTGCGCGCCCTGACCTATCGTGACAAGGGCATGGAGACCCTGCTCATCCGCGCCCGCGATGGCGGCCGCGATGGCATCTTCAACATGCTGGACCATTAACCGGAAACGAATTCATGCTCACCCAGGAAACCGAAATCATCAACAAGCTTGGCCTGCACGCCCGTGCCTC
>DAIEEM010000017.1 GCA_027325905.1 Rhodocyclaceae bacterium | reverse complement strand
GAACAGGAATACCAGCAAACGCTCGACCGCCTGTCCGAAAAGCTCGGCGATGGCGGCGATGTCGACCAGTTTCGCAGCCTGCTGCGGCGTATGGCGATGAAGACCAGCGCCCGCAACCAGTTCGTCGGCCCGATTTCGGCCCTGCGCGACGGCGCGGTCAACTTCGAGGTCTGCCTGCGGATCGACGAGAAGAACGAGATCACCGCCATGATCACCCGTGAGAGCGCCGAGAACCTCGGCCTGTCCATCGGCCGCGAAGTCCATGCCTTCGTTAAGGCGCAGTCCGTCATGCTCATGACCGACACCGCCGCACGCACCTCGGCGCGCAACCATCTGTTGGGCGAAGTCACTCGGGTCCACGACGGCGCGGTCAATTCCGAAGTCACCCTCGCCCTGCCTGGCGGGCGCAACGTCACCGCCATCGTGACGTGTGAAAGCGTCGCCGCCTTGGGTATCCGCGAAGGCACGCCCGCCTGCGCCATATTCAATGCATCCGCCGTCATTCTCGCAACCTTCGACTGACCAACCTCGCCATCGGAGCGCCACCATGAAATCGTCCCGCCTTGTTGCCGCGCTTTGTGCCTTTGCTCTATCGGCCGCCGCTTGTGCCGATGAGGTCCAGGTCGCCGTCGCCGCCAACTTCACCGCGCCGATGCAGAGGATCGCCGCCGATTTCGAGAAGGATACCGGCCACAAGGCCCTGCTGTCCTTTGGCTCGACCGGCAACTTCTACGCCCAGATCAAGAACGGCGCACCGTTCGAAATCCTGCTCGCCGCAGACGACGAGACGCCGGCGAAGCTGGAAGCCGAAGGCGCCGCCGTGGCCGGCAGCCGCTTTACCTACGCCGTCGGCAAGCTCGTGCTGTGGTCGGCCAAGCCGGCCATCGTCGACGACAAGGGCGCGGTGCTGAAACAAGGAGGCTTCCGCCATATCGCCATCGCCAACCCCAAGCTCGCTCCCTACGGCGCGGCAGCCATGGAAACGATGACGGCGCTCGGCGTCGTCGATTCCCTCCAGTCCAAGCTGGTTACCGCCGAGAATATCGGCCAGGCGCACCAGTTCGTCAGCAGCGGCAATGCCCTGCTCGGCTTCGTCGCCCTCTCGCAGGTCTACAAGGACGGCAATATCACCGCAGGATCGGCCTGGATCGTACCGGCCAAGCTGTACCGGCCGATCCGCCAGGACGCCGTGCTGCTCGAGAAAGGCAAGGCCAAGCCCGCCGCCGCGGCGCTGATGAAGTATCTACGCGGCGACAAGGCCAAGGCCGTGATTGAATCCTACGGCTACGCGCTCTAGGCGAACCGCGATGCGGGCTTGAAATTCGCTAGCGCTGAACATCCACGTCCGCTTCGTCGCCAACCCGACATGAAGATCGCCATCGCCGCCGGAGCCGGAGAAACCCCGCCCGGCACGCGTTTCGACATCGCTACCGCGCTGCGCAGACTGCGCGATCTCTTCTCGAGGCACTGACATGAACGTGATCGACGACGATCTGCTGCTGCGTCTTCTCGCAGACGATACGCCCTGCGGCGACCTGACGACCTCGACGCTGGGCATCGGCGGCGCCTGCGGCCGCTTCGAATTTCGCGCCCGCTACGCGATGCGCCTGGCCGCGGTCGAGGAAGCGGCGCGCATGTGCCTGCTCGGCGGCCTGCGTCCCTGCCTCGGCGCCGTATCCGGCGAAGCCCTGGTGCCGGGGCAACTGATCCTCGTCGCTCATGGCGACGCCGCAGCGCTGCACCGCGTCTGGAAGGCGGCGCAGGTCTTGATCGAATGGGCGAGCGGCATCGCCAGCAACGCCGCCGCGATCGTCGCCGCGGCCGGCGGCGTTCCCGTCGCCTGCACGCGCAAGAACGTACCCGGCACCAAGGCGCTTTCGGTCAAGGCGGTGCGGGCGGGCGGCGCCACCATGCACCGTCTTGGCCTGTCCGAAACCTTGCTGGTCTTCCACGAACACCGGCTGTTTCTCGACGAGCCGCCGCAGGCCACGGTCGCTCGGCTGCGGGTGCGGGAGCCGGAAAAGAAGATCGTCGTCGAGGTCGGCGAACTCGACACCGCATTGTGCTGGGCCGCCGCCGGCGCCGACGTGCTGCAACTGGAAAAGTTCGCGCCGGCGGCGCTCGCCGCCTGCC
>DAIEEM010000338.1 GCA_027325905.1 Rhodocyclaceae bacterium | reverse complement strand
GGAATGTCCAGGCCTTCGCGCAACAGATTGATGCCGACCAGGACGTCGAAGACGCCCAGGCGCAGGTCGCGGATGATCTCGACCCGCTCGACGGTCTCGATGTCCGAATGCAGGTAGCGCACCTTGATGCCGTTGTCGGCGAGGAATTCGGTGAGCTGCTCGGACAGGCGCTTGGTCAGCGTCGTCACCAGCACGCGCTCGCCCTTGGCGACGCGGCGCTTGATCTCGGCCAGCAGGTCGTCCACCTGCGTCGCCGCCGGACGCACGATGACCTCGGGGTCGACCAGCCCGGTCGGCCGCACCACCTGCTCGACGACCTGGCCCTGGTGCTGCCGCTCGTAGTCGGCCGGCGTCGCCGAGACGAAGATCGTCTGCGGCATCAGGCGCTCGAACTCGTCGAACTTCAGCGGCCGGTTGTCGAGCGCGGACGGCAGGCGGAAGCCGTAATCGACCAGGTTTTCCTTGCGCGAACGGTCGCCCTTGTACATCCCGCCGGCCTGCGGGATGGCGACGTGCGATTCGTCGATGAACATCAGCGAATCCGGCGGCAGGTAGTCGATCAGCGTCGGCGGCGGCTCGCCCTGCTGGCGGCCGGACAGATGGCGCGAGTAGTTCTCGATACCCTTGCAAAAGCCCAACTGGTCGAGCATTTCGAGGTCGAAGCGCGTGCGCTGTTCGATGCGCTGGCACTCGACCAGCTTCTGTTCCTTCTGGAAGAATTCGATGCGCTCGCGCAGTTCCTTTTTGATCTTCTCGATGGCCTGCAGCACCGTGGCGCGCGGCGTGACGTAATGGCTGGACGGGAACACCGTGAAGCGGCCGAGCTTCTGGCGCGTATGGCCGGTGAGCGGGTCGAACAGCGTCAGTGCCTCGATCTCGTCGTCGAACAGTTCGATGCGGATCGCGCTTTCTGCGTTTTCCGCCGGGAAGACGTCGATGACGTCGCCGCGCACGCGATAGACGCCGCGATGGAAATCGACCTCGTTGCGCTCGTACTGCATCTCGGTGAGCCGGCGGATGACTTCGCGCTGGCCCATCTTCTCGCCCTGGCGCAGGTGCAGGATCATGCTGTGGTAGTCGACCGGATCGCCGATGCCGTAGATCGCCGAGACCGTGCAGACGATGACGACGTCGCGCCGCTCGAGCAGGCTCTTGGTCGCCGACAGCCGCATCTGCTCGATGTGCTCGTTGATCGAGGAATCCTTCTCGATGAACAGGTCGCGCGAGGGCACGTAGGCCTCGGGCTGGTAATAGTCGTAGTAGGAGACGAAATACTCGACGGCGTTCTCCGGGAAGAATTCGCGGAACTCGGAATAGAGCTGCGCCGCCAGCGTCTTGTTCGGCGCCAGCACCAGCGCCGGACGACCCAGGCGCGCGATGACGTGGGCCATCGTATAAGTCTTGCCCGAGCCGGTCACGCCCAGCAGCGTCTGGTAGGACAGGCCGTCGTGCAGACCCTCCACCAGCAGCCGGATCGCCTCCGGCTGGTCGCCGGCCGGCAGGAAGGGCTGGTGCAGCCGGAACGGGCTGCCGTCGAAGGTGACGACGCCAGCGGCAGGAAACGGTATGATTTCGCCCATTGAGATTGCAGTCAGAACGCCGCACGCAATCGGGTATTATTGCGCGCTTTTTCCCCCAAAGCCATTCATCGAAAACCCTATTGGAGTTGTCATGACCGCCTCCCTCTTCGCCGCCGTCGAAATGGCGCCGCGCGATCCGATTCTCGGCCTTACCGAAGCCTACAACGCCGACACCAACCCGAATAAAGTCAATCTCGGCGTCGGCGTCTATTACGACAACAACGGCAAGGTGCCGCTGCTCGGCGCCGTCAAGGCCGCCGAGAAGGCCCGCCTCGAGGCCATGCCGGCGCGCGGCTACCAGCCGATCGAAGGTCTTGCCGCCTACAACCAGGCGGTGCAGCACCTGATGTTCGGCAAGGATTCCAAGCTGCTGGCCGAAGGCCGCGCCGTCACCGCCGAAGCCTTAGGCGGCACCGGCGCCCTCAAGGTCGGCGCCGACTACCTGAAACGCCTGCTGCCAGAGGCCAAGGTCTACATCTCCGACCCGAGCTGGGAAAATCACCGCGCCCTGTTCGAATCCGCCGGCTTTGCCGTCGACACCTATGCCTACTACGACGCCGCGACGCGCGGCGTGAACTTCGCCGGCATGAAGGCAAGCCTCGCGGCACTGCCGGAAAAGAGCATCGTCGTCCTGCATGCCTGCTGCCACAACCCCACCGGTGCCGACCTCTCCGCCGAGCAATGGCAGGAAGTCGTCGCCGCCGTCCGCGAACGTAACCTCGTCGCCTTCATCGACATGGCCTACCAGGGCTTCGCCGACGGCATCCAGCAGGATGCGGTGGCTCTCGACCTGTTCGCCACCTCCGGCCTGCAGTTCTTCGTTTCCAGCTCCTTCTCCAAGTCGTTCTCGCTCTACGGCGAGCGCGTCGGCGCGCTGACCGTCGTTACGGCGAGCAAGGAGGAATCGGCGCGCGTGCTGTCGCAGGTCAAGCGCGTAATTCGCACCAACTACTCGAACCCACCGACTCATGGCGGTGCCGTCGTCGCCGCGGTGCTCGCCAATCCCGAGTTGCGCCAGATGTGGGAAGACGAGCTCGCCGGCATGCGCAGCCGCATCCGCGCCATGCGCACGAGCCTCGCCGACAAGCTCAAGGCCAAGGGCGTGGCGCAGGACTTCTCGTTCATCGTCAAGCAGCGCGGCATGTTCTCCTACACGGGACTGACCGCCGCGCAAGTCGAGCGCCTCAAGAGCGAGTTCGGCATCTACGCCGTCAGCACCGGCCGCATCTGCCTCGCCGCGCTCAACAGCAAGAACATCGACTACGTCGCCGAGGCCGTCGCCGCCGTACTAAAAGGCTAACTTCGCTTGCAGCAGGTAGGTGGCGAGGTTATAATTCGCGCCGCTTCGATTCCCCGATAGCTCAGTCGGTAGAGCGCCGGACTGTTAATCCGTAGGTCCCTGGTTCGAGCCCAGGTCGGGGAGCCAAACAGGTACAAAAGCGGGCACCTCTGATGGGGTGCCCGTTTTCATTTGGGAAACCGCATAGGCAAGTGCCGCCTTGCTTCCCGAGATTTCGGCTTGGTTGCCGGTAATCCTGATTTCGCTAACCACCCGCCGCAAATATTCCTTGCCGAAGCCGCTGGAACGATCCATGAGCTTTGTCCGCAACGCCTTGCAGAACAGATCGACCTGCCGCGGCTTAATGGTCGGCAACTCCTGACGCCTTCTGAATCCAGCCATCTCGGTCAGAATTTCCTGCCGCCGTGCCTGTAACTTGTGGCTGCGCTGCTGAAGTGTGGCATCCAGCGGCAACATGCCCTTCTCTACCGCCTCGAAAAGCCGGTTCGTCGCGGTCTGGAGTTCGTCGAGTTCGCGCTGTAACTTTCTGATCGCCTCACTCTCGTCGGCCTGCGCTTCTTTGATCTGCTTCTGGAGTTCAGCGAGGATCGCCTTGACTCGTTCCCGTGTAAAAACCTTGTCTGCAAGGATGGTGAGAACGGCGCTGTCAAGCTTGTCCATCGGTACCGCCGGGTTGCTGCACAGGTCATTGCCCTTGTGGATACGGTTATTACACTTGTAATAGCGATAGCGCCCGCCTTTGCCGGTGGCCGTAGTCATGCCGGCCCCGCAGCCTCCGCATTTGATCAAACCCGTCAGCAGGATGGGAGAAGCGACGATGCGGGGTGGCACTTGGTCGAACGATCTGGACGTCTTGCGCTGCTGTACCGCTTCAAAAATCCGATTGTCGAGCAGCGGTTCGACTTCCAGCCGTATCCACTCCGATTCCGGTTTGATCGTAAGGGTCTTGTGCTCCTTGCG
>DAIEEM010000337.1 GCA_027325905.1 Rhodocyclaceae bacterium | reverse complement strand
CGCGGCCAGCGCTTCGAGGTGGCGCGTGTCGGCGCTGGCGTAGTCGCGCAGCGGCGCGGGCAGCGGCCGCAGCGACCAGTCGGCGCGCTGGTGCGACTTGTCGAGCACGACGCCGAGATGCTTTTCGAGCAGCGCGGCGAGCCCGGTGGCCGGCTCGCCGGTCAGGCGCGCGGCGATCGAGGTGTCGTACAAGCCGCTGATCGTCAGGTCGAAGTCTCGCTGCAACAGGCGCACGTCGTAGTCGGCGCCGTGAAGTATCTTGCGCCGGCCGGCATCCGCGAAAGGCGCCCGCAGCGCGCCGAGGTCGACGGCGGCGAGCGGATCGACCAGCGCATGGCGATCGCCCGCGGTCAGTTGCACCAGGCACACCTTCTCGCGGTAGTGGTGGAACGAATCGGCTTCCGTATCGACGGCCAGCGGCCCGCTCGCCAGGGCGCCGAGCCAGTCGCGCAGCGCTTCGCTGCCGGCGATCCAGGTGACGTCGGAAGAAGTGGGAATGGCTTCGCGCCCCCTAGCGAACGACGTTGCGGGGCGCGCCGATCTTGGGGCCCGGCGCCGCCTTGGGCAGGCTGCCCGACAGCCGACAACTGACGCCCTCGACCGCCTTGCCGTCGATGTAGCGGGTGACCTTGCAGCAGATCAGGTCGCCGGACGACGACAGGCGCGAAATGTCGCTGGCGACTTGCGCTATCGACAGGTGCAGCGAAGCGGCGATCTCGCTGTCGAGCTGGTCGCCATGGATTTTCAGGTAATCGAGAATTGCGTGGGTCATCTGGCGAACCCTGGGCGGCCTCGGCGCAACGGCTTGTCCATGCGGATATCCCTTCGTGTTAGCCGCTCAGTATACGCGCCTGTGCGGCCCCGCCGGGATGTCATTGCGGCTAGGCCGCCTGACCGGCCTCTCCGGCGCCGCCGCGAACAAGCAGCCGGCGCCGCTCGCCGAGGCACTCGCTGGTGCCCACCGCATAGTCGCGGCAGACGCCGGGCCGGCGCTCGTAGATCGTGCAGCGCATGGTGTCGCGATCGACGGCGACGCACCAGCCGTCGTCGAGACGCCGCATCACCCAGCCGCCCCAGGGATCCTCGACGGTCAGGCGCTGCGGCACGTCGTCATCGCCCATCAGCATGACTTCGAGGCGGCAGCAGCAGGCTTCGCAGTTGGCGCACGAGACGGCCGTATCGGCGGCGTCCGTGTTGCGGGGCGCATTCATGTCTCGCGGGTTCGACGGCCGGCGCAATCGCGCGGAATTGCGCCGCGTCAGACGTTGAAGCGCGCCGCCAGGCCGCCGAGACGCCCCGATAGCGCCTGCAGGTCGTGCATGGCCGCCGCCGCGCGCGCAACGGCGGCATTGGTTTCGCCGGCGACGCCGGTCATGCGCTCGATGTGGCGCGCGATGGTATCGCTGGCGTCCGCCTGCTGCCGCACCGAGGCCATGATCTCGTCGGTATTGGTCGTGGTCTGCTGCACCGCCTGGTTGGATTCGCCGAGCGCCATCGCCACCTGCTCGAGATATTCCTGGCTGGTGCCCAGCGACGCCAGGCCGCGCTGGATCGCGCCCTCGACGTCGCCGGAGCGCATCGTCATCGCCCGCGTCACGGCGTCGATCTCGGCGGCCGCGACCGCCGACTTCTCGGCGAGCTTGCGCACCTCGTCGGCGACGACCGCGAAGCCGCGCCCCTGCTCGCCGGCGCGCGCCGCCTCGATCGCCGCATTCAGGGCCAGCAGGTTGGTCTGGTCGGCGATGTCGCGGACTTGGCGCGTCATGTCGGCGATCGCCTTGGTGCTGGCGATGAACTCGCCGGCGGTGCTGGCGATGTCGCCGACGGCCGCTTCGACGGCCGTGATTTCCCCGATCATCGACGACAGGCTCTCGTTCGCCGCCTCGGTCCGCTCGATGCTGACACCGACCTGGCGCGCCACGTTCTCGGCGTTCTCCGTGACCTTGCCGACGCTGGCGGAAAGGCTGTCGGCGGCGCCGGCGTTGTCGCGGGCGGCTTCCTCATGCTGCGACGAACCGCCGAGAATGTCGTCCGTCATGGCGCCGATCTGCCGGATCGACTCGTCGAGCTGCACGCTCGCCGCCCGCAGCTCGCCGACCGTCGTGCGCAGGTTCTGCTGCATGCCGTCGATGGCAGCGCAGAGGCTTGCGCTGTCGCCGGGACGCAGTTCCAGCGCGAAGCTCAAGTCGCCGCCGGCGATCCGCTTGACCGCGTCGGCCACGTATTGCGGCTCGCCGCCGATCAGCCCGAGAAGGATGCGCGCCAACTGGACGAAGGCCGCCAGCCCGAGGAGCGACGCCGCCGCGCTGACGACGACGATCCAGGTGCGTCCGGCATCGGCGAACTCGCGTATCTGCGGGCTGGTCTTGGCGGCTTCGTCGGCCAGGCGCAGGAACATGACGAAACCGAAACCGTTGGCGACCACCGTGACGACGGCGAGCAAAGCCAACACGAGCAATAGTCTGGTGCGCAGCGCCATGGTGATCCTCCGTCCAGGCAAGACGATATGTCCCGAGAGCATCGACGTTCGCCTGATGGAGTTCGATCACCGCAGCGCTCGCTTTCGTGAGGCGATGCGCATGGCGACGCCGGCGACCGGGCTTCGACGATTTTTTGTTGCCACATTATTACCAAAGCCAGCTATACGGCCATGGGTGTTTTCTATCGTCGAATAAGATATGGCTAGAATCCGGATTCCCGGCCTGCGCCAGTGGCGCGAAGCCGGCTGCCGAATCCCGCGCCGCTTCGCCGCGGCTTCCCAAGTATGCGGCGGGCAGTTATATTTCTCGAAATACCCTGGCGGCCGCGGGTTTGCCGGGTATAACGATTTCTTGCCGGAAGGATGCCGCGGTGACGCCAGACGCACAACAGACCAAGCCCCGTTCGTTTCGCCTGCTGCAGCGAATTCCCAGGATTTCGTGGCGCGACCTCGCCGCTTCGCTCGGTCCCGTGCTGCTGGCGACGGCCGCCGCCGTCGCCGTGGCCATCCACTTCGTGCAGCCGGCGCCGCCGCACACCATCACCATCAGCGCCGGGCCCGACGGCAGCATCTTCCGCAGCGCCGCCGAAAAATATCGCAAGATCCTGGCGCGCAACGGCATCGAGCTCGTCATCCTGCCGTCCGAAGGATCGCAGGACAACCTCAAGCGGCTGACGGACGAAAACAGCCACGTCGACATCGGCTTCGTGCAGGGCGGCGTGGCGAGCGACAGCGACGTCGGCGACCTGGTCTCGCTCGGCAGCGTCTTCTACGAGCCGCTGGCGATCTTCTACCGCAGTCCGCGGCCGCTGCGGCGATTGTCCGAACTCCGCGGCAAGCGCTTGGCCATCGGTCCCGAGGGCAGCGGCACGCGCTCCCTCGCCCTGGCGTTGCTGAAGGCCAACGAAATCCAGCCGCAGGGCAAGACCAAGCTGCTCGACCTGGCGGGCACGCCGGCGATGGAAGCGCTGCTCAAGCACCGCGTCGACGCCATCTTCCTCGCCGGCGATTCGGCGGCGCCGGGCAACATCCGGCAGATGCTGCATACCAAGGGCATTCGGCTGTTCGACTTTCCCCAGGCCGACGCCTACGTGCGCCGCTTCCGCTATCTGAGCAAGCTCGAACTGCCCGCAGGATCCTTCGATCTCGGCGCCGATCTGCCGCGCCAGCCGCTGGCCATGCTGGCGCCAACGGTCGAACTGGTCGCGCGCGCCGATCTGCACCCGGCCCTCTCCGACCTGCTGATCGAGGCGGCGCACCAAGTGCATGGCCGTGCCACCCTGCTGCAGCATGCCGGCGAATTCCCGGCGCCGCTCGAGCACGAATATCCGATCAGCGCCGACGCCGCCCGCTACTACAAGTCGGGCAAGAGCTTCGCCTACAGCCACCTGCCGTTCTGGCTGGCCAGCCTGGCGGACCGCATCCTGGTCGTGCTGCTGCCGCTGG
This sequence comes from Rhodocyclaceae bacterium, assembly GCA_027325905.1. Lineage (GTDB taxonomy): Bacteria > Pseudomonadota > Gammaproteobacteria > Burkholderiales > Rhodocyclaceae > Nitricoxidireducens. The sequence continues at coordinate 3,396 of DAIEEM010000337.1, read as the reverse complement.
CGATCGTGCTGGTTCCCGGCCTGCGTCTGGTGCCGACCTTGTATGGCTGGCGCATCAGGACACGCATCTACCGCCGCTACGGCGAACTGATGGCGCTCGAGCGCGCCGCGCTGACGCCGGTGTCGTCCGCCGAGCGCGCCGCCCTGCTGGCCCGCCTCGACGACATCGAAAAGTCCACCATCACGGGAAAGATTCCCGGCTCGTTCGCCGACGAGACTTACATCCTTCGCCGGCACATCAAATTCGTGCGCAGCCGTCTCGCGCACCCGGACGACGAATCGCCGCCGGCCGCCGACGTATAGCGCAAGCCGGCACCAAAGGCGCGGTAAGCCGTGAAACACGGCGCTCCCTCTTGAATATTCGTATCCGCGAATCGAAGTGCCTTATCGCCAGGCGCACTAGGATACGGTGCCTATCGCGGAAAGGAAGCGCAGGCGGGCATCTCCGGCCCGCAGGCCCGCCGCCGGCCGGGCCGCGATTCCGCGCCTATGCCTTTCGCCGGATTGACGCCGGCGCCCATCGGCCTAAGCTTCGTCGCCGCGTTGGACAGCCCTCACGGCCGAGAACCCGCAATGCATATGAACGACGCCAACGGGTAGACGACGCAACGGCAACCACGGAAGGACGGACGGATGGCCACGACGAGCGCCCACTGCGCAAACTGCGTTCCCGAACGCAGCCGCATCACCGAACAATTCGACGACTGCGCGCTGATGGCGCAGCGCACGGCGGCGCTCGCGTCGATGAGCACCCTGTCGTTCGCCTGCGTCGGCAGCAACGGCAAGTGCCGCATCTGCTACAAGGGAATGGCCACGCGCTACGGCATCCTGCCGCGCTACGAAGGCACGCTCATGGCCAGTCCCTGAGGCGTCGGCGCTCGCCGCGGCGGCTTAATGCGGCAGCCCCAGATCGCTCTCGTAGGACGCGCCGGGATAGTGGAACGCCACCGGCCCGTCGGGTTCGGCATGGATGAACTGGTGCACGGAACGATCCCCGGAATTCAGCAGTTCCGCCGGCGTGCCGGCGGCAACGACGACGCCGCCGTGGATGAAATAGGCATAGTCGACGACCTTCAGCGTTTCCGACACGTCGTAGGTGACGACGATGGAGGTGGCGCCGAGCGCGTCGTTGAGGCGGCGAATCAGTTGGGCGATGACGTTCAGCGAAATCGGGTCAAGACCGGCGAAAGGCTCGTCGTACATCGTCAGCAGCGGATCGAGGGCGATCGCCCGCGCCAGGGCGACGCGCCGCGCCATGCCGCCGGACAACTCGTTTGGCATCAGCTCGCTGGAACCGCGCAGGCCCACCGCTTCCAGCTTCATCAGCACGAGGTCGTGGATCATTTCGGGAGGAAGATCGGTCAGCTCGCGCATGGGAAAGGCGATGTTTTCGTAAACCGAAATATCGGTGAACAGGCCGCCGGCCTGGAACATCATGCCCATGTCGCGGCGCATTTCATAGAGCCCCTTTTCGTCGAGCTCGTGGACCGTGCGGCCGTCGAAGCGCACGCGCCCGCCGCTCGGACGCCGTTGCCCGCCGATCAGCTTGAGGATGGTGCTCTTGCCGGCGCCGCTGACGCCGAGTATGCCGACGACCTTGCCGCGCGGGACGGCGAGCCGGATGCCCTTGAGAATCTGGTTCGTCCCGTAGGCGAAATGCAGGTCTTCGATTTCGATCAGATTGTCCGATTTGCCGTCCATGGCGCCGCTTCCTTCCTTGCCGGGCCGACATGATCGCATAACTTTCGCCGCCATACGCTGCCGCGGACGGACGGCGCCTGCGGCGACAGGCCGCGAGCGCGGATTTCGGGCCGGGTGCTAGCATAGCCGCGAATTTCCGGACCCCCGCCTCGCCTCGTGCAACTCGAAAGCTACGTCAATACCCTCGGCACGCATCTCAAAGCCCGCTTCGGCACGCGCGTGCGCAAGCTGTCGCTGCATGTCGGCTTCACGTGCCCGAATCGCGACGGCACGTTGGGCCGGGGCGGCTGCGCCTTCTGCAGCGTGCTGTCGTTCAACGCCGACGATCCGCAGGCCTCGGTCGCCGCGCAATTGGCCGCCGGCAAGGCCGGCCTTGCCCGCGCCAGCCGCTACCTCGCCTACTTCCAGGCCTACACCAACACTTACGCGGAAGTCGAGGAACTACGGCGCCTGTACGCGCAGGCCGTGGCCGAAGCCGACATCGTCGGCCTGTGCGTAGGCACGCGGCCGGACTGCGTGCCCGACGCGGTGCTCGAGATTCTCGCCGCCTATCGCGACCGCGGCTACGAAGTGTGGCTGGAGTTGGGCCTGCAAAGCGCCCACGACGCCACGCTGGCGCGCATCAACCGCGGCCACGGCTTCGCCGCCTACGCCGATGCCGTGGCCCGCGCCCGGCGCTACGGCGTCCCCGTCTGCACCCATCTGATTCTCGGCCTGCCGGAGGAATCCGCGGCCATGATGCTGGCGACGCACCGGCGCGTGCTCGACTGCGGCGTCGCCGGTCTCAAACTGCATCCGCTGATGATCGTCAAGGGTTCGCGCTTGGCCGGCGGCTACGCGCGCGGAGAGGTCTCGCCGCCGACGCTGGCCGACTATGCGGCGACCGCCGCCGAGCTGATCCGGCGCACGCCGGAGGACGTGGTGTTTCACCGCATCGCGGCCACGGCCCGCAAGCCGACGCTGATCGCGCCGGACTGGTGTCGCACGCGCTGGCCGGCGGCCGAAGCCATTTGCGCCGACCTCGCCCGCCACGGCGCCCAGGGCAGCCGCGCCGGCGGCTAGCTAGGCCGGCCGCAGACGCGACTTTTCGACGGCGTCGCCGTCACAGCCATCGCGCCTGGTCGATATCCCACTTTTCGAACGACTCGTGCGCCACGATCTTGTCCGTGGAGACGGACAGGTCGACTGTTTCCGGAGACAGGTAGCAGCGCTTGTCGGCGTGAAAGAATATCTTCACGACCGGCTGCAACAGCTTGTCCGGCACCACCTCGCGCACGATGCCCATGCGTCCGCTCTCCATGCGCACCAGCGATCCCGCCGGATAGATGCCGATGCCCTTGATGAAGGCCTGCACCAGCGACGGATTGAAGTGCACCTTGCTCCATTCGAACATCTTTCCCAGCGCCTCCGTTGCCGGTATCGGCTTGTGGTAAATGCGCAGCGAGGTGATCGCATCATAGACGTCGACGATCGCCAGCATCTGGCCGTGCAGGGTGATCTCCGCTCCCTTGAGGCCGTGCGGATAGCCGCTGCCGTCGAAGCGTTCGTGATGCTGGGCGGCGGCATTGTAGGCGATCTCGCTGATGCCCGGCGTCTTACGCAGCAGTTCGGCGCCGCGCCCGGCGTGAGTCTTCATGACGGCGTACTCGTCGTCGGTGAGCTTGCCCGGCTTGTTCAGCAGCGCCTCCGGCACCAG
>DAIEEM010000057.1 GCA_027325905.1 Rhodocyclaceae bacterium | reverse complement strand
TCCGGCACGCTGGCGACGCATCAGATCGTCGGCATGGGCGAGGCCTTCCGCCTGGCGCGCGAGGAGATGGCGAGCGAGAACGAGCGTATCCGCATGCTGCGCGACAAGCTGCTGCGCGGCATCCGTGACATCGAGGAAACTTTCGTTAACGGCGACATCGACCAGCGCGTGCCGCACAATCTCAACATCAGCTTCGCCTACGTCGAGGGCGAATCGCTGATGATGGCGATCAAGGACATTGCGGTGTCCTCGGGATCGGCCTGCACCTCGGCGAGTCTGGAACCGTCCTACGTGCTGCGCGCGCTGGGCCGTTCCGACGAACTCGCGCACAGCTCGATCCGCTTCACGCTCGGGCGCTTTACCACGGCCGAGGAAATCGACTTCACCGTCAAGCTGCTGCACGAGAAGCTCGCCAAACTGCGCGAACTTTCGCCGTTGTGGGATATGTACAAGGAAGGCATCGACCTCAACACCGTCCAATGGGCGGCGCACTGATCTTCAAGGAGTAGCGTCATGTCATACAGCACAAAAGTCATCGAGCATTACGAGAACCCGCGCAACGTCGGTTCCTTCGCCACGGAAGACGAAGGCGTCGGCACCGGCATGGTCGGTGCGCCGGCCTGCGGCGACGTCATGAAGCTGCAGATCAAGGTCAATAAGGCGGGCGTCATCGAGGACGCCAAGTTCAAGACCTATGGCTGCGGTTCGGCCATCGCCTCCAGTTCGCTCGTCACCGAATGGGTCAAGGGCAAGACCGTCGACCAGGCGCTCGACATCAAGAACACGCAAATCGCCGAGGAACTGGCGCTGCCGCCGGTGAAGATACACTGTTCGATCCTGGCGGAGGACGCCATCAAGGCGGCCGTCGCCGATTACAAGAAGCGGCATCAGGAGTAAATCATGACCGTCACGCTTTCCGAACGCGCCGCCCAGCACGTTTCCAACTTCATTGCCAAGCGCGGCAAAGGCATCGGCATCCGCTTGGGCGTCAAGACTTCCGGCTGCTCCGGCATGGCCTACAAGCTCGAGTTCGCCGACGTCTCCGAGCCCGACGACGTCGTCTTCGAGAGCCACGGCCTCAAGGTGCTGGTCGATCCGAAGAGCCTGCCCTACATCGACGGCACCGAACTCGACTTCGCCCGCGAAGGCCTCAACGAAGGCTTCAAGTTCAACAACCCGAACGTCAAGGATCAGTGCGGTTGCGGCGAAAGCTTCACCGTCTGATGACGAGTTTCGACCTCAGCTTCGCCGGCAAGGACCACTTTGCGCTGTTCGGGGTGCCGCGCGCTTTTGCCGTGGACGGGACGGAGTTGGAGCGTCTTTACCGCGAGGTGCAGGCGCGCGTCCATCCCGACAAGCACGCGCACCTGGGCGACGCCGAGCGCCGCGTGGCGATGCAATGGGCGACGCAGGTGAACGAGGCTTACCAGACGCTGCGCGATCCGCTGCGGCGCGCACGCTATTTGCTGCAGCTCGCCGGCCACGATCCGGCGATCGAAACCAATACGGCGATGCCGGCCGAATTCCTCATGGCGCAGATGGAGTTGCGCGAAGCGGTCGCCGCGGCGCGCGCCGCCGCCGATGCCGCGCACCTCGACGACTTGCACGGTCGCCTGCGCCAGGAAATGGCGGCGCAGCACGAGGCGTTGCGCCTGACCATCGACGAGCGGCACGACTACGCTCGCGCGGCTGAAATCGTCCGCCAGTTGATGTTCCAGGAAAAGCTCATGAGCGACATCGACGCGGCGCTGGAAGCGGCCGAGGCTTAACCCCTCCCGCCAGGGAGAGAACGACAATAAAGATGGCACTTCTACAAATTGCGGAACCCGGCGAATCGACGGCGCCCCACGAGCACCGACTCGCCGTCGGCATCGACCTCGGCACCACCAACTCGCTCGTCGCCACGGTGAGGAGCGGCATGGCGGTCGTCCTCAACGACGAACTCGGCCGCTCCTTGCTGCCCTCGGTCGTGCATTACGAAGCCGGCGGCCACGTCGAAGTCGGTTACGAAGCACAGGCCGGGCAGGCGGTCGATCCCAAAAACACCGTCGTCTCGGTCAAGCGCTTCATGGGGCGCGGCCTCAAGGACATCGCCCACATCGAGGCCATGCCTTACGACTTCGTCGAGGGCGAGGGCCAGGTGCGATTGCGCACCGCCCAGGGCGTGAAGTCGCCGGTCGAGGTTTCGGCCGACATCCTCAAGGCCTTGCGCCAGCGCGCCGAGGCGGCGCTCGGCGGCCAGATCACCGGCGCCGTCATCACTGTGCCGGCCTATTTCGACGACGCCCAGCGCCAGGCCACCAAGGACGCGGCGCGGCTGGCCGGCCTCAATGTCCTGCGCCTGCTCAACGAGCCGACGGCCGCCGCCATCGCCTACGGTCTCGACAACGCGGCGGAGGGCATCTACGCCGTGTACGACCTCGGTGGCGGCACCTTCGACATCTCCATCCTCAAGCTGACCAAGGGCGTGTTCCAGGTGCTCGCCACGGGCGGCGACTCGGCGCTGGGCGGCGACGACTTCGATCACCGCATCTTCTGCTGGATGATCGAAGAAGCCAAGCTTGCGCCGGTTTCGCCCCACGACGGGCGCCTGCTGCTGACGCGGGCCCGCGAGGCGAAGGAATACCTGACCTCTCACAGCGCCGCGCCGATCACCGTCAAGCTCGGCAGCGGCGAATATGTCGACCTCAAGCTGACCACAGAGATATTCAACGACATCACGCGCACCCTGGTGCAGAAGACGCTGCAGCCGACGCGCAAGGCTCTGCGCGACGCCGGCCTCGCCCCCGGCGAAGTGAAGGGCGTCGTCATGGTCGGCGGCGCCACGCGCATGCCGCAAATACAGCACGCGGTCGCCGCCTACTTCGGCCAGGAACCGCTGAACAATCTCGATCCCGATAAGGTCGTCGCGCTCGGCGCTGCGACGCAGGCGAACCTGCTCGCCGGCAACCGTGTAGCCGGCGACGACTGGCTGCTGCTGGACGTCATTCCGCTCTCGCTCGGCATGGAAACCATGGGCGGCCTCACCGAGAAAGTCATTCCGCGCAACTCGACCATCCCCATCGCCCGCGCCCAGGAGTTCACCACCTTCAAGGACGGCCAGACGGCGATGGCGCTGCACGTCGTCCAGGGCGAACGCGAACTCGTCTCCGACTGCCGCAGCCTGGCGCGCTTCGAGCTGCGCGGCATCCCGCCGATGGTCGCCGGCGCCGCGCGCATCCGCGTCACCTTCCAGGTCGATGCCGACGGCCTGCTCTCGGTCACCGCCCGCGAACAGACCTCCGGCCACGAAGCGAAGATCGAGGTCAAGCCTTCCTACGGCCTGACCGACGACGAGATCGCGGCGATGCTCAAGGACAGCTACAGCCATGCCAGCGACGACGCCTTCCGCCGCGCTCTGCGCGAGGCCCAGGTCGAGGCGCAGCGGCTCATCGAAGCCGTGCAGTCGGCGCTGCGCGAGGACGCGCAGTTGCTGTCGACGTTGGAGCGTGCGCATGTCGATACCTGCCTTGCCAAGCTCCAGGCCGTGATGATGGGCGACGACCGCCGCGCCATCGACGTGGCGATGTACGCGCTCAGCAAGGGCACCGCCGAGTTCGCCGCGCGGCGCATGAACGCCAGCGTGCAGAAGGCCTTGTCGGGCAAGAAGCTCGAGGAGCTCGGGCAATGACTCAGATTATCGTCCTGCCCCATGCCGAGCTTTGCCCCGAGGGTTCAGTGATCGACGCGCCGCCCGGCCAGACCATCTGCGACGCGCTGCTGGAGAACGGCATCGAGATCGAGCACGCCTGCGAGAAGTCCTGCGCCTGCACTACCTGTCACGTCGTCATCCGCGAGGGCTATGCCTCCCTCGCGCCGGCCGAGGAGGCCGAGGACGACCTGCTCGACAAGGCCTGGGGGCTGGAGCCGACCTCGCGCCTGTCCTGTCAGGCGCGGGTCAATGAGGTGCCGCTGG
>DAIEEM010000329.1 GCA_027325905.1 Rhodocyclaceae bacterium | reverse complement strand
TGCGCACGCTGACGATCCTCGCCGAGGCCGTCGGCTTCGCGCGCAGCGTCGAAGGCGCCGAGGTGGACCTCGAGACGTTGCCGCTCGACGACAAGGAAACCTACGAGAAGATTTTCAAGGCCGCCAATACCAAGGCGGTGTTCCAGTTCGAATCCGGCGGCATGCAGGACATGTTGAAGCAAGCCAGGCCCGACCGCCTCGAGGACCTGATCGCGCTCAACGCGCTCTACCGGCCGGGGCCGATGGACCTGATCCCGAGCTTCATCGCCAGAAAGCACGGGCGCGAGCGCGTCACCTATCCGCACCCGAGCATGGAAAAGGTGATGTCGGAAACCTACGGCATCATGGTGTACCAGGAGCAGGTGATGCAGACGGCGCAGGTCGTGGCGCGCTACTCGCTCGGCGGCGCCGACCTGTTGCGCCGCGCCATGGGCAAGAAGAAGAAGGAGGAGATGGACCAGCAGCGCGCGGTGTTCGTCGCCGGCGCCGCCGGCAACGGCATCGGCGAGGCGCTGGCCAACGAAATCTTCGACACCATGGAGAAGTTCGCCGGTTACGGCTTCAACAAGTCGCACGCCGCCGCCTATTCGCTGGTCGCCTACCAGACGGCCTGGCTCAAGTGCCACCATCCGGCGGCTTTCGTCGCCGCGACGCTGTCGTCGGAAATGGCCAACACCGACAAGGTGCAGTTCTTCTTCAACGACGCCAGGGAAAACGGCCTCACCTTCCTGCCGCCCGACATCAACGCCGGCGGCATCCGCTTCCGGCCGGTGGACGCCAAGACCATCCGCTACGGCCTGGGGGCGATCAAGGGCACCGGCGAGTCGGCGCTGACGGCGATCCTCACGGCGCGCGAGGACGGGGGCTTCCGCGACTTGTTCGACTTCTGCGCCCGCATCGACAAGCGCGTGGTTAACCGCCGCGTCCTCGAAGCGCTGGTGCGCGCCGGCGCCTTCGACGCCCTCGACGACCACCGCGCCCGGCTGCTGGCCTCGGTCGGCATCGCCCTGGAAGCGGCCGAGCAGGCCGAGCGCAACGCCATGCAGGGCGGGCTGTTCGAACTGGGCGACGCCGGTCCGGCGGCGCACTATGTCGAGGCGCCGCGCTGGGGCGAGCGTGAACAACTGCTGCAGGAAAAGCAGGCGCTCGGCTTCTTCCTTTCGGGCCATCCGTTCAACGCCTATCGCCAGGAGCTGTCGGCCTTCGTCAAGCGCGGCCTCGACCGCCTGGAAGCGCAGAAGGAGCCGGCGCTGCTGGCCGGCGTGGTCCTGGCGACGCGCACCCAGATGACCCGGCGCGGCAAGATGGCCATCGTCACGCTCGACGACGCCACGGCCCAGGTCGAGGTCACGGTGTTCAACGAACTATGGGAGGCGGAGCGCGCCAAGATCAAGGAGGACGAACTGCTGCTGGTCGAAGGCAAGGTCAGCCGCGACGACTACTCGGGCGGCCTGCGCGTCACCGCCGACAGGCTCCATACACTGGGCGAGGCGCGCAGCCGCTTTGCCAAGATGCTGAAGCTGTCGCTCGACGGCGGCAGCGCGGCGAAGCCGTCGGCGGACGCCGCCGAGCGGCTGAAGACCCTGCTCGCACCCTATTGCAGCGGCGCCTGCCCGGTGCGGCTGGCGTATCGCAACGGCGACGCCGAGGCGGAACTGGCACTGCCCGACGCCTGGCGCGTGCGGCTCGACGACGCACTGCTGGCGTCGCTGGCCGACTGGCTTGCGGCCGACAACGTCAAGGTCGTCTACGCCTGAGGCGGCCGCCGCGGCGCAAGTAGGAAAAGCCCTACTAAAAACTTAATCGAACCCCTATATCCGCCGATCAGTTTCTTCATCAAGATACGCACAGTCGTCGGCAAACGCTTGCCGTTGCCGCAGACGCATCTAACGATACTACTTACTGCAAGGTGGAAAATATGAAACTCGTCGCACGTACCGCACTGACGACGCTGGTGGCTGGCGCCGCCGTATTGTTGCTTACCCCGGCAGCCTTTGCCGTCGATGAGGAAGCCGCCAAGCAACTGGCGCGGCAGAACAACTGCTTCAAATGCCACTCCGTCTCGAAGGACAAGGACGGCCCGGCCTATCACAAGGTGGCCGAGAAGATGAAGGGCAAGGCCGACGCCGAGGA
>DAIEEM010000167.1 GCA_027325905.1 Rhodocyclaceae bacterium | reverse complement strand
TCGATCTTCGGCCACATCAAGCCCGGCGTGTCGATGAGGCTCATGCGCGGCCCGAGGTCGAAGCGCTGCTGCGACTTGGTCACCGCCGGCTCGTCGCCGACGGCGGCGATGCGGCGCTTGACCAGGGCGTTCATCAGCGTCGACTTGCCGACGTTCGGGATGCCCATGATCATCATGCGCAGCGGCTTGACATTGTCGTTGCGATGCGGCGCCAGCGCCTGGCACAGCGACGGCACGCGCGCCGCGTCGCCCGGCTTCTTGCAGGAGATGGCCACCGCCTTGACGCCCGGCTGGCGATTGTAGAAGTCGAGCCAGGCCTGGGTCGCCTGCGGATCGGCGAGGTCGGCCTTGTTGAGCAGGCGCAGGCACGGCCGCTGGCGGTGCTCGCGCAGTTCGCGGATCATCGGATTGCTGCTGGCCTCGGGCAGGCGCGCATCGAGCACCTCGATGACGACGTCGGTCATCGCCATGGTTTCGGCCGCCTTCTTGCGCGCCGAGGTCATGTGACCGGGGAACCACTGGATAGCCATCGTGCGTCGGACCGTACAATTGAAGGTCGCCATTATCCACGATCCCCCTCATTTTCCCGATGGCCCTGACCATTCTCTACCGCGACGAGCACCTGATCGCCATCGACAAGCCGGCGGGCCTGCTCGTGCATCGCAGCGACATCGACCGCCACGAGACGCGCTTCGCCGTGCAATTGCTGCGCGACCAGGTCGGACGGCGCGTGCAGCCCGTGCATCGCCTCGATCGCGGCACCTCCGGCGTGCTGCTGTTCGCCTTCGATGCCGACACGGCGCGCGATCTCGGCCGTCAGTTCGAGGCCAACGAAGTCCATAAGACCTATCTTGCCATCGTGCGCGGCTGGCCACCGGCAGCGGGCCTCGTCGACCATGCGCTGGCGCGCCGCTACGACGACTACGGCCGCCCCTTGCCCGCGGCCGAGCCGCAAGCCGCCCTGACGCGCTACCGCCGGCTGGCGACGGTCGAGCTGCCCTACGAAGTCGAGCGCTACCCGAGTTCGCGCTACGCCCTGGTCGAGCTGCAGCCGCTCAGCGGCCGCCGCCACCAGTTGCGCCGCCACATGGCGCACATCGCCCACCCCATCGTCGGCGACGCCACCTACGGCAAGGGCGTCCACAACCGCTTCTTCCAGCGGCAGTTCGCCTGCCGCCGCCTGCTGCTGGCCTGCGTCGAGATGCGCGTCAGGCATCCGCAGAGCGGTGCAGAACTCGCCATCAAGGCGCCGCCCGGCGACGCCTTCGCCGACGTCATCGCCCGGCTGGGGTGGCCGTCCTGCGGCGGCGCCTAGCGGGCGCGCAACCAGTCCAATACGCCCAGGCCGGCCGCGCGGCCGCTGGCGAAGCAGGCGGTGAGCAGGTAGCCGCCGGTCGGCGCTTCCCAGTCGAGCATCTCGCCGGCGCAGAACACGCCCGGCAGGCGACGGATCATCAGGCGCGCGTCGAGCGCTTCGAACATGACGCCGCCGGCGCTGCTGATCGCCTCGTCGAGCGGACGCGGCGCCACCAGCCGCAGCGGCAGCGCCTTGATCGCGGCGGCGAGCCGCGCCGGCTCGGCATAGTCGTCCTGCGCCGCGCATTCGCGCAACAGTGCGGCCTTGACGCCGGCAATGCCGGCGCGGCTTTGCAGATGGCTAGCCATCGAGCGCGCGCCGCGCGGATGCGCCACTTCGCCGAGTACGCGTTCCGGCGTCTTGTCCGGCGCCAGATCGACGTAGATCGTGGCGCCGCCTTGCGCCGCGATAGCGTCGCGCAGCGGCGCCGACAGCGCATAGATCAACCCGCCCTCGACGCCCGTGGCGGTGACGACGAACTCGCCGCGACGGCTCTGCATCTTGCCATCGCCGTCGCGGAAAGACAGAGCCACGGACTTCACGGGTTCGCCGGCAAAGCGGCTGCGGAAATGTTCGCTCCAGTCCACGTCGAAGCCACAGTTAGCCGGGCGCAAGGGAGCAACGACGATGCAGCGCGCCGCCAGCCAGGGCACCCAGGCGCCGTCGGAACCGAGCCTGGCCCAACTGCCGCCGCCGAGCGCCAGCACCGTGGCGTCCGCGGCCACGGCGATTTGCCCCGCCGCGGCGGCGAAACGCAACTTGCCATCGTCATGCCAGCCGAGCCAGCGATGGCGCATGTGAAAGCGCACCCCGGCCGCGCGCAGACGATGCAGCCAGGCACGCAACAGCGGCGCCGCCAACATGCCCTGCGGGAAGACGCGGCCCGATGTGCCGACGAAGGTCTCGACGCCCAGCCCGCGCGCCCAGTCGCGCAGCGCCTCGGCGCCGAAAGCGGCGAGCCAAGGCGCCACCTCCTCCCGCCGGGCGCCGTAGCGCGAGAGAAACGCCGCGGCCGGTTCGGCATGGGTGAGGTTCAGCCCGCCCTTGCCCGCCATCAGGAACTTGCGCCCGACCGAGGGCATGGCGTCGTAAAGATCGACGCCGGCGCCGCCGGCGCTCAGCACCTCCGCCGCCATGAGCCCGGCCGGGCCGCCGCCGACCACGGCGACGCGCAGCTCGGCCGGGCTCACGGCCGCACCGCCGGCAACGCCTCCAGCCCGTCGGCGGCGATCTCGCGCACGTCGGCGTTCCCGTCGTCGAGGCGCAGCGCCAGGAAGGCGCGCGCAGCCGCGTCGCCGGCAAGCCCGAGGTAGTGGCAGGCGTCGGCCCGCACCC
>DAIEEM010000319.1 GCA_027325905.1 Rhodocyclaceae bacterium | reverse complement strand
GAGGAAGTCCATGCGCTGCGCGGCGTCAGCCTCGACATCGCCGCCGGCGTTAAGCCCTTCGAGCAGCGTGACCACCTCCTCGCCGGTATGGCGGTCGAGATTGCCGGTCGGCTCGTCGGCGAGGATGACGCTCGGCCGCATGGACATCGAGCGGGCGATGGCGACGCGCTGGCACTGGCCGCCGGACAACTGGTCGGGACGGTGGTGGGCGCGGGTTTCCAGGCCGTATTCGGCCAGCAGCCGGTCGAGGCGGCGGCGCCGCTCGGCGGGGTCCAGCCCTGCCAGGACCATCGGCAACTCGACGTTCTGCGCGGCGGTGAGGCGCGGCACGAGGTGGAAGAACTGGAAGACGAAGCCGATCTTCTCGCGCCGCACGCGCGCCAGTTCGTCGTCGGAAAGGCCGGTGACGTCGCGGCCGTCGAGTTCGTAGCGGCCGCCGTTGGGGCGGTCGAGCAGGCCGACGACGTTGAGCAGCGACGACTTGCCGGAACCGGACGGCCCCATGATGGAAAGATATTCGCCGGCGGCGATGTCGAGGCTGACGCCGCGCAGCGCATGGACTTCCTCGTCGCCGACGCGGAAGACCCGCTCGATGTCGTGCAGCGCGATCATTGCTTCGCGGCGGCGTCGGCCTTCGTCTCGGCCACCGCCGCCGCGCCGGCCTTGACGCCTTCGCGGTCGAGCGAAGTGACGACGCGGTCGCCGCGCGCCAGCCCCGTCTTCACTTCCGAGAATTCCCAGTTGCTGAGGCCGATGTCCACCTTGCGCTCTTCCAGCTTACCGTCTTCCGTGAGCACGAACACGCGGTTGCCGGGCATCAGCGCCGGCGTCGGGATGCGCAGCACGTCGTCGCGGGCGTCGACGACGATCTCGATGTCGGCGCTGTAGCCGATCAGCAGGTGCTTCGCCGCGCCGGGGTCGTCGAACTCGACCTCGACGTCGACGGTGCGCGCCTGCTTTTCGAGCGCCAGCACGTAGGGCGCGATGCGCCGCACGTGCCCCAGGAAGTGCTTGCCGCGATAGGCGTCGAGGCTGATGCGGGCGTTCATGCCGACTTTCAGTTGCGCGGCGTCGACCTCGTCGATGGGCGCGCTGACGTAGAGGCAGGAATCGTCGATGAGGTCGATGGCCGGCAAGGTCGGGATGCCGGGCGGCGACGGCGTGACGTACTCGCCGAGCTCGCCGTTGATGTCGGCGACGATGCCGGCGAAAGGCGCGCGCAGGATGGTGCGCGCGGTGTCGGCGCGCGCGGCGGCGATGCGCGCGACGGCTTCCTTGACCTGGGTGCGCGAGGTGGCGCAGGTGGCCTGGCTGGAATTGGACTGCGCTTCGGCGCGCACCACGCGCTCTTCGGAGACGAAGCCCTTGTCGCGCAGCTCGCGCGACTGCCTGGCCTCGGACGCCGCCGCCTTGGCCAACTGGCAGACTTCGACGACGTGCGCCTGCGCCGTGGCGAGCTGTTCGCGCGCCAGGTTTTCGCGCGCCGCGAGGTCGTCGTTCCAGAGTTCGAGCAGCAGGGCGCCGGCAGCGACGCGCTGGCCTTTCTTCACCGGCAGGCGCTCGATGCGACCGCCGGTGGCCGGCGCCATCTTGGCGCGGCGGCAGGCGTCGACCGAGCCGGCGCGCGTGTTGGCGACGGTGGTTTCGACGCGGCCGGGCTGGACTTGCGCGACCAGCACCGCAATCGGCTTGGCTTGCGTGAAGCGGGAAGCGGCGGCGGCGACGGCCGCCAATACGGCTGCGGCGAGGACCAGCTTGAGCATCTTTCCCTTAGGCATGCGCGAATCCGATCAAGGCATCGAGCAGCGCATCGGGCTGCTCGGCCATCATGGCGTGGCCGGCGCCGGGCAGGGTGGCGACGCGCGCATGCGGCAGCATTTCCGCCAGCATGCGGGTGTTGCGCGCCGGCGTCATGAGGTCGCGCGAGCCGGCGACGATCAGCACGGGGCAGCGCGCGGCGCAGACGGCCGCGGCCGCGGCGGCGCCGCCGGCGTAGGCGTTGCAGGCGGCCAGATCGTTGCCGATGACGCCGTGTCGCTGGCGTTCCATGAGGCGGCGGTTGGCGCCGAACATCCACATGCCGGGAACGGCGTTGCCGCCCATCAGGCCGCGCGGCGAATGCGACCATGCGTTAATCATGTCCATGGCCCGGCCCTCGTCGTTGGCGGCGGCGCCGAGCAGCGCTTCGGAGACCGGCATCGGCACCGAGGC
>DAIEEM010000317.1 GCA_027325905.1 Rhodocyclaceae bacterium | reverse complement strand
ACCTCGGTGTCGAGCCAAGGGCGACGGGTGGTCGTCGCCGCGTAGGTAAAGGAGGAGGAGGCCGCCGCAGGCGGCCGACGGGGGACACGAAGCGGCGGCGACCACCCGTCGACCTTGGCGGTTACGACTGCACTGCGAGCTTCACCTTCCGGCCCTTGCGCAACTTTCCCACGACGTGCATTTCGCACCGTTTGCAGTCGAAGCGCAGCGTCAGCTTTTCGTTGCCCTGCATCAGCGTCATCGGTTCGGGGCGGATGCCCTTGTGCTGCTTGGGACAGAGGTCGAAGCTGTAGCGCAGGCAGTGCTTGGTGATCATCAGCGAGACTTCTCCCGTCTCGCGGTTGGCCTCGAAGGCGTCGGCGATCAGCCTCACGCCATGCCGTTCGTAGAACGCGCGCGCCTTGCGGTTGAGGACGTTGCCTAGATACGAGAGTTCGTCCTGCGGATAGGGAGCGGGCGGTTCTGCGGCGGCTGCGCGCGGCGGGCGCCGGTAGGCGGCCGTGCGGGCCGCGTCGAGCCGCGCGACGGCGTCGCGGCGCAGCGCGTTGATGAGGCTCGCCGGAATGAACCACGGCTGCGCGAGTTCCTGTTCCACGGCGAGTGCTGCGTAGATCGTGTTGCCGAGCTTGCCGAGGTTGTCGCGCAGGGTGGCTAGTGCGCGTTCTGGGTTCTGCGCCGCTTCCTTGGCGCAGGCCGTCTCCGCGGTCGCGGCAATGCCGTCCTCGTCGTTCATGCGCAGCGCGAAACCGTCGGCCGTTTCGGCCAGGCTCAGGTGCACGCCGATGCGCCGCTGCGCGGACTTCTTCTCCAACAGGCGCTCGTATTCCTGGTCGCGGTTGCGGTAGAGGCGGGTGCCGGCGGCGAGATTGGCCGGCACGGCGGTGACGAACAGCCGGCGGCCCTCGGCGCGGTTGACGCGCAGGCCGGCCAACTCCTGGTGGTCGTCGAGGTACGACAAGCCGTCGCCGTTGTGGAAGGCGGCGTCGCCCGCGACTTCGATCCAGTTCGGTCCGACGGCCTTGACCGTGCCGACAGGCTCGCCGGCGAACTTCGGCGTGTCGAAGGCGGCGATGTCGGCCTGGCGGTGGTTGACGAAGTAATCGGTGGCGCCGCGGTTGAAAGTCTTTTCCGGCTGCGGCGCGAACAGGAAAGTGCAGCGGCCGGACGATGCGGCGCGGTATTGCGGCGATGCGGCGACGATGGCGTCGAGCAGCCGGCGGTAATGGGCGGTTACGTTCTTGACGTAGCTGAGGTCCTTCAAGCGGCCTTCGATCTTGAAGGAACGGATGCCGGCCTCGATCAGCGCGCGCAGGTTGGCGCCCTGGTCGTTGTCCTTAAGCGACAGCAGGTGCTTGTCCTGGGCGACGATGCGTCCGGCGCCGTCGGCCAGGGTATAGGGCAGGCGGCACAGTTGCGCGCATTCGCCGCGGTTGGCGCTGCGCCCGGCCAAGGCGTGGCTGATGGTGCACTGCCCGCTGTAGCTCACGCACAGGGCGCCATGGACGAAGAATTCCAGCGTCGCCACGGTCTGCGCGGCGATGGCGCGGATCTCGACCAGCGACAGTTCCCTCGCCAGCACGATCTGCGAGAAGCCCGCCTGTTCGAGGAAGCGCACCTTCTCCGGCGTGCGGTTGTCGGTCTGGGTGCTGGCGTGGAGCTGGAGCGGCGGCAGGTCGAGCTCCAGCAGGCCCATGTCCTGGACGATCAGGGCGTCGGCGCCGGCCTCATAGACTTGCCAGGCGATGCGGCGGGCCGCCTCCAACTCCTCGTCGCGCAGCAGGGTGTTCAGCGCCACCAGCACCCGGGCGCGGTAGCGGTGGGCGTAGGCGGCGAGCGTTTCGATGTCGGCGACGGCGTTGCCGGCGGCGGCCCGCGCGCCGAAGGCCGGTCCACCGATATAGACCGCATCGGCGCCGTGATCGACGGCGGCCATGCCGAAGGCGAGATTCTTGGCCGGGGCGAGAAGTTCCAGGCGGTCGTTCATTTCAAAATATGTCGAACTATCGTCAACCTTGCGGCGGGTGGCGCGTTTTTGGTAGGCAGGTGGCTAAGCACCAGAATACACACGGAGAAGTCAATGGGCAGTACTTGCAAGGAATCCTTCGAGGAATTCCTGGAGTTGCTGAAACAAGCCGGCATCGAAATCACCAACGAGCCCGAGTTGCGCGAGCGCCTCGCCGAGTCCCATCGCTGGCGTTTCGCCTTCAAGACCCTCGCCGCCAACGGCCGCCAGATCGGCATCCGCTTCGGCGAGCGCCGCGCCGGGGTCGATATCGCCGAAATCCGCCGCGCCTTCGTCGAGTTCGCCTTTCCCGAAAGCGTCCAGACCGTCTTTTCCGCCAGCCTGCAAGCGGAGTAAGCCGCCAAATCGTCGCCTAGTCGACGATCTTGTTGATCGGCAGTTCGATTACGCCGCGCGCCCCGGCCTCATAGAGGCTGGGAACCAGTTCCCGCACCAGCTTTTCTTCGACCACCGTCGACAGTTCCACCCAGTCGGCGTCGGCCAGCGTCGACACGGTCGGCGTCGCCAGCGCCGGCAGGATGCCCAGCACGGCCTCGACGCGGCCGCGTGGCACGTTCATCGACAGCAGCACCCGCGTGGCGGCGGCGATGGCGCCCTTGAGCATCATCAGCAGGCGGTCGATCTTGGCCTTTTTCCAGCCGTCGGCTAGGGAATCATGGTTGGCGATGAAGCGCGGCGTGCTCTCCAGCACCACGTGCATGACCTTGAGGTGGTTGGCGCGCAGCGAAGAGCCGGTCTCCGAAACATCGACGATGGCGTCGGCGAGGATCGGCGGCTTGACCTCGGTGGCACCCCAGGAGAATTCGATCTGGGCCTCGACGCCGTGTTCGGCCAGGAAACGCCGCGTCATGCCGACCGCCTCGGTGGCGATGCGCTTGCCTTGCAGGTCCTTGACGGAATCGAAGGGCGAGCCTTCTTTGGACGCCATCACCCAGCGCACGATGCCGTAGTTGGGCCACGGCGCCTTGAGGTCCGCCAGTTCGGCGACGTCGGCGCCGGTCTCCAGGATCCAGTCCAGCCCGGTGATGGCGCAGTCCAGCACGCCCTGGCCGATATAGCGCGCCATTTCCTGCGGCCGGATCAGGATGCACTCGATCTCGGCGTCGTCGATGTCGGGATAGTAGGACCGCCCGGAAATCCGCAGGTTGTAGCCGGCCCGGTTAAACAGGCTTTGCGTGGTTTCCTGCAGGCTGCCTTTGGGAATGCCGATGCGCAGGCGGTTGGCGGTCATGTCGTACTCTCCGGTGGACGCTCAGCGGATGATCGGCTTGTAGCGGATGCGCTTGGGCTTCGCGCCTTCCTCGCCGAGGCGCTTCTTCTTGTCTTCCTCGTATTCGTGGTAGTTGCCGGCGAAGAAGCTCCATTGCGACTCGCCTTCCGCCGCCAGGATGTGGGTGCAGATGCGGTCGAGGAACCAGCGGTCGTGGCTGATGATCATGGCGCAGCCGGCGAATTCGAGCAGGGCGTCTTCGAGGGCGCGCAGGGTCTCGACGTCGAGGTCGTTGGACGGTTCGTCGAGCAGCAGGACGTTGCCGCCGGCCATCAGCGTCTTCGCCAGGTGCAGCCGCCCGCGTTCGCCGCCGGAGAGGTTGCCGACCATTTTCTGCTGGTCGCCGCCCTTGAAGTTGAAGCGGCCGATGTAGGCGCGGCTGGGGATCTCGGTCTTGCCGATGGTGAGGATGTCGGCGCCGCCGGCGAGTTCGTCGAACACCGTCTTCGTGCCGTCGAGGCAGTCGCGGCTCTGGTCGACGTAGGAAATCCGCACCGTCGGACCCTTGACCACTTCGCCGCTGTCGGGCGTGTCCTGGCCGGTGATCATCTTGAACAGCGTCGACTTGCCGGCGCCGTTGGGGCCGATGATGCCGACGATGGCGCCGGCCGGCACGGTGAAGGAGAGCTTATCGATCAGCAGGCGGTCGCCGAAGCCCTTGCTGACCTCGTTGAACTCGATGACCTTGTCGCCGAGGCGTTCGGCGACGGGGATGAAGATTTCGTGGGTTTCGTTGCGCTTCTGGTATTCGACGCTGGAAAGCTCATTGAAGCGGGCCAGGCGCGACTTGCTCTTGGCCTGTCTCGCCTTGGGGTTGCTGCGCACCCATTCGAGCTCCTGTTTCATCGCCTTCATGTGCGCGTCTTCCTGCTTGGCCTCGGTCTCCAGGCGCGCTTCCTTCTGCTCCAGCCACGACGAATAGTTGCCCTTCCACGGGATGCCGTGGCCGCGGTCGAGTTCGAGAATCCACTCGGCGGCGTTGTCGAGGAAGTAGCGGTCGTGGGTCACCGCCACCACGGTGCCGGGGAAACGGGTGAGGAACTGCTCGAGCCATTCGACGGATTCGGCGTCGAGGTGGTTGGTCGGCTCGTCGAGCAGCAGCATGTCGGGCCGCGACAGCAAGAGCTTGCACAGCGCGACGCGGCGCTTCTCGCCGCCGGAGAGGTTCTTGATGGAGGCGTCCCAGGGCGGCAGGCGCAGCGCGTCGGCGGCGAGGTCGAGCTGGTGCTCGGTGTCGGAGCCGGAGGCGGCGAGGATGGCTTCGAGCCGCGCCTGCTCTTCGGCCAGCTTGTCGAAGTCGGCGCCCTCTTCGGCGTAGGCCGCGTAGACGGCTTCGAGCTTGGCCTGCGCTTCGACGACTTCGCCCATGCCGGATTCGACTTCCTGGCGTACGGTCTTGTCGGGGTCGAGCTGCGGCTCCTGCGGCAGGTAGCCGATCGACAGGTTCGGCATCGGCGTCGCTTCGCCGATGATGTCCTTGTCGATGCCGGCCATGATCTTCAGCACGGTCGACTTGCCGGAGCCGTTTAGGCCGAGCAGGCCGATCTTGGCGCCGGGGAAGAAGCTGAGGGAGATATCCTTGAGGATCTGGCGCTTGGGCGGGACGATCTTGCCCACGCGGTTCATGGTAAATACGTATTGGGCCATGGTGCGGGATGGGGTGCCGACGGATAGTGATAAATTGAAGGCCGCAAGCTTACCCGAGGCCGGGTCGGCACGGGGCAAAATCGCGGCGGCGACAGGCGGAGGACGATGGGGCTGATAGCGACGATGGGCGACTGGCTGGCGCCGAAGACACTCGGGGAGACCGAGCGCGCGGTCATCGAGCATGTCGTCGACCGCGTCGATCCGCGCCTGCGCGTCGTCTCAGGCTATCAGCGCAAGCTCGTGCCGGCGGTGCGCCGGGCCTTGGATTATTGCACCGCACTGGTGGCGGACATTCCCGGCCCCGTCGAAATCGATGTCCGCACTTTCGGCAACGATCCGCTGGTGCATGCCTTTTTTGCCGCGCCGCAGGACATCGGCCGCATGCTCGGCACCAGCCGCGAGGTGGCGAAATTCGTCGCCCTGCCCGACACCCGGCGCGCCGACGACTTTTATGCGCTGATCGGCATGCGGCGCAAGGAAAAGACGGTGGTGGGTCCGGCACTGCAAGGCGATTTTATCCGCGAAGGCGTGCCGCAACGCCTGCTGTATTTCGCTGACCATACGTTGCGCGAATTGAGTCTGGACGTCGCCGAGACGCGCCACGGCCTGCGCGCGTCGGCGGTCGACAGCCTGGCGGGGAGTTTTGCGCTGCACCTCGACGCCTTGCGCCGGGAAAAGACCGATATCCACACGGCCTGGGAGCAGGAGCGCGCGCTGGCCCGCAGCGTCGCGGCTCAGGCGGCCACCGAGGCGGAGGCGCACGAGCACCGCCGCTTTGAAATCGAGGAAGGCCTGCGCGAAATCGCCTCCTCGCTGGAACCGGCCCATGTGCTGGATGCGCTGTCGGCCTGGCTCGCCGATCCCGAGCCGCGCCTGTACCTGGTGCCGGTCTCGGTTTCCGTCGATCGTCTTGGCGTCCTGTCGCAGCCGGCGCCGGATAATCCCGAGGTGCGGACGCTGAGCTTTCCCGAGCTCGTCGGCCGCGACCGTCGCCGCTGGATCGTGCTGCTGGCGCGGATTTCGCGCGCCGATGCCTTGCACGCCCAGGAAGAATACGGCGAGGCGAACCGCTACCTGATCATTTGACGTCCAGCAGCGCATCGGCCGTGGTGCCGATGCGGACGTTGCCCCACAGGCGGCCGTCGATCTCGATCGGCATGGCGATGTCGCAGAGGATTTCGCCGGTATCGCGCAAGTAGGTGCGCAACAGCATCGGCTGGGTGTTGCGCGCCGCCCGCAGTTCTCCGGGATTCTCGAACTTGCGGTGGCAGCGGTTGCCGACCAGGTCCGCGGCGTCGTTTCCCGTCAGCGCCTTCGAGAACTTCAGGTTGTGGCAGGACAGATAGCCGTCGATGTTGACGCCGACGGCGTAGGCGCCGCCGGGAATCGCGGCGAGGCAGCTCTCGAGCAGCGGCTGGCAGCGCCGCGTGAACTCGTCGGCCCAGGAGACGCGGTACTTCTGCGGCTTGTTGTTGCCGAAGGGGACGTAACGCTTGTCGAAGACGTCGATGCCTTCCCGGACCATCTCCGCCAGGACGCCCTGCAACTGGTCGCGGAACTGGCGCGCCCGGCCGACCACGGCATCGAAGGCGCCGCGGCCGATGGTGAAGCGCGAAATCAGTTCCTGCACCGACTCGGTCGATGCCGACAGGTCCGCCGTGCGCTGTTCGGATTCCCCCATGTGGCCGGCGACCGCGGACGACAGCTCGTGGATGCGGTTGACGTTGTCGTGCACCTGGCTGTTGGTCGCCGACAATTCCTCCATCGCCGCGGCGATGTGCAGCAGCTGTTCGCCGGTGCGCTCGAAGTCGCCGACCATGCCCTGGAACTGGCCGGCGGAGCGGCCGACGACCTCGCGCGTGTGCTGGACGTCGACGTTGATCTCGTCGTTCTCGGCGCGCGTGTTCCTGACCTGGGTCAGCATGGCGGCGACGTTGCCGGTGATCTCGGCGGTCGCCGTATTGACGCGCTCGGCGAGCTTGCGCACCTCGTCGGCGACGACGGCGAAACCGCGTCCGGCGTCGCCGGCCCGCGCCGCCTCGATGGCGGCGTTCAGTGCCAGCAGGTTGGTCTGGTCGGCGACTTCGCGGATCAGCGAGGCGAACTGGTTGACGCTTTCCGAGCGCCGCGACAGGTCCTCGACGGTGTGGTTGAAGCGCAGCACCTTTTCGCCGACGGTGTTGATGCGCGCGCTGATGTCCTGCATCTCGTGCAGCGAGACGCGCGCATTTTCGAGGTTGAGGTTGGTCGAGTCGGCGATGACTTGCGTGCTGTGCGACACCTCGTCGATGGCTTTCGTCGCCTCGGCGCTGGCGTTGAACACCAGTTCCGTCATTTCGCCCTGCCGGCGCGCGGTGGCCACCGTTTCGTCCAGGCGCACCTTGACCCGCACGGCGTCTCGGGCGATGGAAACGCTGGCCCGGCGCACCTCGCCGATGATCTGGCGCATCTTGTCGGCGAAGCGGTTGTAGCTTTGCGCCATTTGGCGCAATTCATCGTGCGTGAGCAGCGGCAGGTCGTGCGAGAAGTCGCCTTCGCCCTTGGCTATCTCGTCGAAGATGGCGGTGATGGTCTTCACCGGACGCACGATCAGATGGCGCAGGTAGAGGATTTGCAGCACGTTCCAGGCGAGGGCGACGCCCGTGAGGGTGAGCAGCACGGCGAGCCCGGCGTCGAACTCCGCCATCACGGGCGCGGCGGCATCGGCGACGCCGTGGTGCAGCAGCGCGGCATGGACGTCCTCGCGCACCTTGAGGTAAGTGCCGAGATAGACGAGGTCGATCAGGAACAGCAGCAGGAAGCTCATCAGCTTGCGCGACAGCGTGTTCCAGATCGTCTTCTCGGCCCAGTCGTAGGTTTCCCGGAATGCGTTCATGGAGTCTCTCCTTCGCCGCCGCTGCCGGCGCCTGTGCGGCCGGCAGCGGCGGCTTGGCGCCAGTTAGCGAATCATCCAGGGCAGCACATAGGCTTGCAGCGTGGTGATGATGCCGACGATCACGCACAGCATGACGCTGTGCTTGACGGTGAAGCGGAACAGGTCGCCTTCGCGCCCGACTAGGCCCACCGAGGCGGTCGCCACGGCGATCGACTGCGGCGAGATCATCTTGCCGGTGACGCCGCCGGTGGTGTTGGCCGCCACCAGCAAGGTGTCATGGACGCCGATCTGGTGCGCCGTGTTGGCCTGCAGGTTGCAGAACAAGGCGTTGGACGAAGTGTCCGATCCGGTCAGGAATACCCCGAGCCAGCCGAGGAAGGGCGAGAAGAAGGTGAAGGCGACGCCGGTGCCGGCCAGCAGCAGCGCCAGCGTCGCCGACAGTCCCGAGTAGTTGGCGACGAAGGCGAAGGCCAGCACCATGCCGATGGCGTAGATCGGCCGCAGCAGTTCGACGAATGTTTCGACGAAGGACTTGACGGCTTCGTTCGGCTTCATGCGCAGCATCGCCACGGTGACGATGGCGGCGAGCAGGATTGCGGTGCCGGTGGCCGACAGCCAGTTGAAGGAATACACGGCCGGGTAGGCGCTGGCGGCCTTGACGATCGGCGGCATCTTGGTCACCAGCTTGTCGAGCATCGGCACCGGCGTATCGATGACCGTCCACGCCAGTTCGCCGCCCTTGCCGAACAACGCCTTGAAGGATTTGAGCGACCAGACCGAGACGAAGACGGTGAGGATGAGGAAGGGCGACCAGGCCCGGAGCACTTGTCCGAACGAGTGGATCTCGGCCTTCACCGTGACTTCCTGGCCTTCGAAGCGGAAGATGCGCTTCGGCTTCCAGAACTTGAGGAAGGTCGCCAGCGCCACCAAGCTCATCAGGGCGGACGTGATGTCCGGCAGTTCCGGGCCGATGAAGTTGGAAGTGAAGAACTGCGAGACGGCGAAGCTGACG
>DAIEEM010000286.1 GCA_027325905.1 Rhodocyclaceae bacterium | reverse complement strand
GCGCCGACCAGGTGCAGGGCAACGGCATCATCGAAGGCACATGGAACAGCACGACGAAGACCGACGAGTCGTTCCGCTTCTGGCAGCACGTACGCCTGGCCGGTCTGGCGGCCGGCCCGACCAGTATCGCCGACCCCGGCTATCCGCCGCGCAACGCCGCCGGCGGCTTGATCGGCATCACCAACGGCGGCAATTCCCCCATCGCCACGCTTCGGGGCAGCTACGTCGTCTGCTCGCAGAGCATCCTCGGCAAATTCGCCAAGCAGCTCGATATCGCGCTCGACGACGGCAATACCGCCGCCGGCACGATGCAGGTCATGGCGAACGCTGCGGCAGCCGGCGCGGCGGCGATACCGACCAGCGGCGCCGGCGGCATCGACAACGACACCCCTTATACTGTCTGCATGGGATTTTGAGTTTCTAAGCGCCGCGCAGCAGGCGTTCCTCGCACTTCGTCAGCACCTCGCGCATGCCCAGCAGGACGACGACGTCGTCGGCCTCCAGGCGCAGGTCGGACGTCGCCGCAAGGCCGCGCTGGCTGCGCCGGCGCACGGCGGAAACCCGCGCCCCCATCCCCTCCAACTGCAGTTCGCCCAGGGCACGGCCGACGGCATAGGCGCCCGGCCCCAGCGAGATGGCCTTGAGGCGCGGCTGCTGGGCATCGTGCAGTTGGTCGCCGGCATCCGTGGCGCCGTGGAAAAAACCGCGCAATAGCTCGTAGTGCTTCTCGCGCAATTCGCGCAGGCGCTTGATGACGCGATGCATCGGCACGCCGAGCAGCGCCAGGGCATGCGTAGCGAGCATGACGCTCGACTCGAGCGCCTCGGGCACCACTTCGGCGGCGCCGGCGGCGAACAGGCGTTCGGCGTCGTCCTGTTCGCGCGAGCGCACCACCACCGGAACGTCGCGGCGCACCTGGCGGATGCGATGCAGCGTCCGCAGCGCCGCCTCGATGTCGGCAAAGGTGATAACGACGACGCTGGCGCGCGTCAAGCCCGCAGCGAGAAGAATTTCGCTGCGCGTGCAATCGCCGAACACCACCGGCTCGCCGGCACCCGCCGCCTCGTGTACGCGCTCCGGATCGTGGTCGAGCGCAACATGGGAAATGCCCTCGCTTTCGAGGAAGCGCGCCAGATGCTGGCCGGTGCGGCCGTAGCCGCAGAGGATTGCGTGCTTTTCGGCGGCCACAGTGCGCGCCGCGACCTGCGTCAACTGCATCGAGCGCAGCAGCCATTCGGAGGCGACGAAGCGCATGACGATGCGGTCGGAGAAATGCACGATCAGCGGCGCCAACACCAGCGACAGCACCAGCGCCGCCAGCACCGGCTGCACCAGGCGGCTGCCGAGCACGCCGGCATCCGCCGCTTCCGCCAGCAGCACGAAGCCGAATTCGCCGCCGGCGCACAGCCACAGCCCGGTGCGTAGCGCCGTGCCGGGCAAGGCGCCGAACAGGCGCGACAGCACGCCAGCCACGGCGAGCTTGCCGACCAGCAGCAGCGCGAGGAGACCCAGCACCTGGGGCCATTCGCGCGCAATGGCGCCGAAGTCGAGCATCATGCCGATGGAAATGAAGAACAAGCCGAGCAGCACGTCGCGGAAAGGCTTGATGTCCTCCTCGACCTGGTAGCGAAACTCGGTTTCCGAGATCAGCATGCCGGCGATGAAGGCGCCCAGCGCCAGCGACAGTCCGGCCTGTTCGGTGAGCCACGCCAGCCCCAGCGTAACCAGCAAGACGTTGAGCATGAACAGCTCGCCCGACTTGCGCCGCGCCACGAGGGTGAACCAGCCGCTCATCAGGCGGTGGCCGAGGAACAGCACGAGGCCCAGCACCAAGGCCGCCTTGATGCCGGCGACGGCGAGTTCCGTCGCCAACTCCTTCGCCGACTCGGACAGCGCCGGGATGACGATCAGCAGCGGCACCACGGCGAGGTCCTGGAACAGCAGCACGCCCATCACTTCGCGGCCGTGGGGCGAATCGAGCTCGATGCGCTCGGACAGCAGCTTGGAGAGAATCGCCGTCGACGACATCGCCAGCAGGCCGCCGAGCGCGATGCCGGCGAACCAGGACAAGCCGAAAGCCGCGGCCAGCGCCATCGTCGCGGCCATAGTCGCCACGATCTGCGCCATCCCCAGCCCGAACACGATCCGCTTCATGGCGAACAGGCGCGGCAGCGAAAACTCCAGGCCGATGGTGAACATCAGGAAGACGACGCCGAATTCGGCAAGCTCGCGCGCGCCTTCGTCGGCGGGCACGAAGTTGAAGGCATGCGGCCCGACCAACGCGCCGACCAGCAGATAACCCAGGATCGGCGGCAGGCCGAAGGCGCGAAACGCCGCCACCACGAGGACGGATGCGCCGAGCAGCAACAGGACAAGTTGCAGGGTGTTCATGGGGAGCAGAGGCTATAATTTGGCCCAATCATAAACGATAGCCCCCATGAGCCAAGACTCTTCCCGCGCCGTCGCCATGGCGCAGCGCGTCCTGTCGATCGAGGCCGCAGCGATTGCCGCGTTGGCCGAGCGGCTCGGCCCCGAGTTTCGCCGCGCCGTCGACCTGATCCTCGCCAGCCATGGCCGCGTCATCGTCAGCGGCATCGGCAAATCCGGCCACATTGCGCGCAAGGTCGCGGCGACCATGGCCAGCACCGGCACGCCGGCCTACTTCGTGCACGCCGCCGAAGCCGTGCATGGCGATCTCGGCATGATCACCCATGAGGACGTCGTCATTGCCATATCCAACTCGGGCGAGAACGACGAACTGCTGACCATCGTGCCGCTGATCAAGCGCCAGGGTGGCCGACTCATCACCATCACCGGCAACGCGGCGTCGTCGCTGGCGCAGGAAGCCGATGTGCATCTCGACGCCCGCGTGCGCGAAGAGGCCTGCCCGCTCAATCTGGCGCCGACGGCAAGCACCACGGCGGCCCTCGCCCTCGGCGACGCACTCGCCGTGGCGCTGCTCGATGCCCGCGGCTTCTCGACCTCCGACTTCGCGCGCTCGCACCCCGGCGGCGCGCTCGGCCGCAAGCTGCTTACGCACGTCGCCGACGTCATGCGCGGCGGCGACCAAGTGCCCTGCGTCACAGAGCGGACGCCGGTGGTCGACGCCCTGCTGACCGTCAGCCGCGGCGGTCTCGGCATGACCGCGGTACGCAACGCCGAAGGCGGGCTTACCGGCATCTTCACCGACGGCGACCTGCGCCGCGCGCTCGAGAAGGGCGTGGATGTTCGCGTCGCCCGCGTC
>DAIEEM010000284.1 GCA_027325905.1 Rhodocyclaceae bacterium | reverse complement strand
AGCAGTTCGTAGTTGCCGACGAACATGCCGAAGTTGCCCGCTTCGGAAGCCTTCGTCGACAGCGTCCAGGAAATCCCGGCGGCATGGAAGACCTTGCCGTAGCCGATCAGGCTCTCGATGTGGGGCTCGGCGAAAAAGTCGGCCGAAGGCGTGACCAGCAGGACTTCGGCGCCCTTGACGTCGAGCGGGTACTTGACGTCGGCGCCGGTGTCGTCCTTGACGTCCTCCTCCAGTCCCTGCAGCGTATCGAGCAGCGCCGGGCCGGGCAGGCCGAGGTTGTTGCCGATCTTGGTGACCTTGCCGAGGATTTCGTTGGTGTACTTCTGGCCGTAGCCGACGATGTCGAGGATTTCGCGTCCCGCCATGGTGACTTCGGCGGTGTCGATGCCGTAGGGGCAGAACACCGAGCAGCGCCGGCATTCCGAGCACTGGTAGAAGTAGGAATACCACTCGTCGAGCACTTCCGGCGTCAGGTCGCGGGCGCCGACCAGCGCGGGGAAGAACTTGCCGGCGGGCGTGAAGTAGCGGCGATAGACGCTGCGCATCAGTTCCTGGCGCGCCACCGGCATGTTCTTGGGATCGCCGGAGCCGAGGAAGTAGTGGCACTTGTCGGTGCAGGCTCCGCAATGCACGCAGGCGTCCATGGCGACCTTGAGCGAGCTGTACTTGTCGAGCAGCTTGCCCATGTGGCCGATGGCCTTGTCGTGGGTTTCCTGCCAGTTCTCGTTCTTGCCGGGGAAGCCGATGGCTTCCTGGATCTTCTCGCTGGCGGGGAAGGACTTGAGTGCCGCCATCGCATCCGGCTTGAGGGCCGGGATGGTCGGGTACTCGCGGTACGCAGGGGCTTTGATCTCGGGACCGGCCATGTCAGTTCTTCGCCTCCAGCTTGGCGGCCCAGGCCGCGAGATGGCGCTGTTCGCGCGGGTTGTCGGCTTGGTTGCGGGTCGGGTTGAAGAAAATGCCCGGCGCGTGCAGCAGCTTGCTGAAGGGGAACACGATCATCAGCAGGGCGACGCAGGCCAGGTGGACGTAGAGGCCGGGGTGGGCCGGCAGCGGCTGGATGTCGAAAGCCATCAAGCCAAGGAAGAAGGTCTTCACGCCGACGACGTCGGTGTGGACGAGGAAGCGCATGCCCAAGCCGGTCGCTGCGATGGTCAGCAGCAGGACGAGCATCAGGTGATCGGAGAACGTCGAGATGTAGCGGATGCGCTCGACCAGGAAGCGCCGCGCCCACAGGCCGGCAAGGCCGGCGGCCATCATGAAGCCCGCGTACATGCCGAAGGGCTGCGCGAAGGCGACGACGAACGGCACGGGTTCCAGGAAGTAGCGCAGGTGGCGCAACAGTACTAGAGCCAGGCCAAAATGAAAGGCCGCGCCCAGCGCCCAGATCCACAGGTTGCCCTTGAACAGGCTCTCGAAGAAGACGACTTCGCGGAACATGCGGAAGGCGACGCCCGGCGTCGATGTCGGCGCCGGCGTGGTCGGAATCTTCAGCGGCGCCGGGGTGCGCGCGAAGTCGACAATCTTGGCCACCAGGCCGCCGACGAAGACGGCGGCGGCAGTGTAGAACAGGATCGCGAAGAAGAGGCTCATGGGCATCCGCTCGGTTGGGAATCGCTAAGGGATTTCCCTATGAAATCGGGTCGAGAGCGCGAAGACGAGGAAAGCCGCAACGAGACGGTGCCCCAGGCACTTTGATGCGCGGCTGACGAAGTCGACAAAGCTATCGGCCCGATTCCGACGGGAAATCAGATGCAGCCGGTGGGCTTCGGCAGTCCGGCGATCTTGCACGCCTGCTTGGCCGGGCCGTAGGGGAACAGTTCGTACAGGTACTGGCTGTTGCCTTTCTCGGGGCCGAGCTTCTTGCCGATGGCCTTGGTCAGCACACGCACGGCCGGGGCGATCTGGAACTCGTTGTAGTACTCGCGCAGGAAGTTCACGACTTCCCAGTGCTGGTCGGTCATGGCGACGTTTTCGCTCTTGGCCAGTTCGCCGCCGATGGCTTCGTCCCAGTCGTTGAGGTTGACGAGGTAGCCTTCTTCGTCGGTTTCGACGGACTTGCCGTTGATGTCGATGGTGCCCATGTTGATTCTCCTAGGGATGTTTTGGTGGATGGATTGCAGCCGCTGCCTTATAGCCAGGACTGGCAGTTTTTGTGTTCGGCGACGAGATCGACGAAGCCGGCGTAGTCGACGACGGTGACGCCGTCCATGACGCGATCGCCGAAGCCGCGCGCCTCGATGTCGGGGCCGAGGGCGAACAGCTTGAAGGTGCCCTGGGCCGCCTTGAGCTTGGCTTCGAAGGAATTGCCGCGCGTGGCGGCATAGACGCCGTCCTCGATCAGCAGGATGGCGCCGCCGGTCGCGGCGTCGATGCAGGCTTGCAGCGCCGTGCGATCGAGCGGGGACTTGTTGACGATGTTGAGCATGGTTCTATTCCTCAGAAGGAGAGCAGCACGTCCTGCTCCGCCATCAGCTTGCCGATGGCGGCACGGCTCATGGTTTCGACCGGAACGCAGAGGTCGTCGGCGGTGAGGCCGCGGACCTTCAGCGATTCCTCGTCGACGTAGAGCTTGGTGACGTCGTAGTCCTCGAGGGCGCCGTAGGTCTTCTCGAAGGCCTTCATTTCGATGCCCTTGGTCTGATGGCCCTTCTTGAGCTGGTAGACGCCGTCGTCTATGAAGGCCATGGAGACGTCCTGCTCGAAGGCGGCGCCGATCAGCACCACTTCCAGCGATTCCAGCGCGTAGATGGTGCCGTAGGGCGCCTTGCGGTTGACGAACATGAATTTCTTGGTGGTCATCGCGTCGTCTCCCATTAGTCGCCGAACACGACCAAACGGTCGGCCTGGATGCCGGCTTCGATCAACTGACCGAGGCCGGAGATGCGGAAGCCCGGCGCCAGGTTGGTGGCGTCCTTGCCGTTGCGCTTGGCCTCGCCGTCGTCGACGATGCCGCGGCGCTGGGCGGCGGCGACGCAGACCACCAAGTCGAGTTCGCTGCCCTGGGCTAGCTTCGACCAGCGGTTGACGATGTTGCGGTCGTCCTGCGGCGGCGTCGTCAGGCGCGTGGCGTTGTTGACGCCGTCGTGATAGAAGAAGACGCGGAAGACCTCATGCCCCGCGGCCAGCACCGCCTT
>DAIEEM010000281.1 GCA_027325905.1 Rhodocyclaceae bacterium | reverse complement strand
CAGGACGTCGTCGCCGCGGCGCACGCGCGTTACGGCCGGATGCCGTGGCCGCGGCTGTTCGAGGCGGCGATACGGCTGGCGGAATCGGGGTTCGCCGTGTCGCCACGCCTGCATCAACTGCTGCGCGACGATGCTTTCCTGCGCAACAACGAGCCGGCGCGCCGGCTCTTCTACCATGACGACGGTACCGCGCTGGCCGTGGGCGAAACGCTGCGCAACCCGGCGCTGGCGGCAAGCCTGCGCCTGCTTGCCAGCGCCGGCGCGCCGGCCTTTTATCGTGGCGCGCTGGCGCAGGACGTCGTCGCCGCGGCGCGCGCGGCGGGCGGCGATCTCGACGTCGCCGATCTCGCCGCGTACGAGGCGAAAGTGCGCGAACCGGTCTGCGGTGCCTATCGCACCTGGCGCGTCTGCGGCATGCCGCCGCCGTCGTCCGGCGGCATTACCGTGTTGCAGATATTGGGCTTGCTCGAGCGCGTGCCCTTCGCGTCGGCCGCGCCGATGTCGCCGGCTGCCGTGCATTGGTTCGCCGAAGCGGGCCGGCTCGCCTTCGCCGACCGCAAACGCTACTTGGGCGACGCCGATTTCGTCGCCGTGCCGCAGCGCGAATTGCTGTCTGCCGGCTATCTCGACGCGCGGGCTCGACTGATGCGCCCGGCCAAGTCGTTGGGGGTGGCGCCGCCGGGCGATCTGCCGCAGCGCGACGCCTTCGCCGACGACACCGCGCCCGAAATTCCGGCGACGACGCACCTGTCGATCGTCGACGCAGACGGCAATGCCGTGGCACTGACGAGTTCCGTCGAGGACGCCTTCGGCAGCCGCACCCTGGTCGACGGCTTTCTGCTCAACAACCAGTTGACCGATTTCTCCTTCGTCCCGAATGATGCCGGCCGTGCCGTGGCGAACCGCGTCGCGGCGGGCAAGCGGCCGCTGTCGTCGATGGCGCCGACCATGGTATTCGACCATGACGGCCGCCTCGTCGCCGTGCTCGGTTCGCCCGGCGGTCCGCGCATCATCAACTACGTGGCGCAGACGCTGGTGGCGCTGCTCGACTGGAAGATGGCGCCCGATGCGGCGCTGGCGCTGCCGCACTTCGGCAGCCGCAACGGCCCGGCCGAGCTGGAAAGCGGCGCCTTCGCCGACGCCATGAAGCCGCTCCTGCAAACGCTGGGCGACGAAGTCGTGACCGCCGACATGACCAGCGGCCTGCACCTGATCGTGCGCCGCAAAGAGCGCTGGATAGGCGCCGTTGATCCGCGCCGAGAGGGTCTCGCCGCCGGCGAGTGACGCTCAGGTGACGGTGCGGTGCTTGAAATCCGCGAAGCGGAAGCCGAGTGCCACCAGGGTGCCGAAATAGGCGCAGATGCCGACGGCGACGACAACGGCCAGGCGTGAGACCTTGTGCCTTCCCGACATGGCGAGCCACGTCGAGTTGTCGCCCATCGCCAGCCACAGCGCCGCTGCCATGACCAGCAGCGCCGCCGCCACTTTGAGCGAGAACGACAGCCAGCCCGGCGCTGGGCGATAGGTATCGCGCAGCCGCAGGCCGCGGTAGAGCAGGGCGGCGTTGAGGCAGGAAGCCAGCCCGATCGAAAGGGCGAGACCGGCGTGGTGCAGCCAGCCGATGAAGACCAGGTTCATCAACTGTGTGGCGGTGAGGGTGACGAGCGCGATCTTAACCGGCGTCTTGATGTCCTGGCGCGCGTAGAAGCCGGGCGCGAGGATCTTTACCAGGATCAGCCCGGAGAGGCCGATGCTGTAGGCGACGAGCGCCGCGCGCGTCTGCAGGACGTCGTTGGCCGAGAAGGCGCCGTACTGGAACAGCGTGGCCAGCAGTGGTACGGCGAGGATGGCCAGGGCCAGGGCGGCCGGCAGCGTCAGCAGCAGGGTGAGGCGCAGGCCCCAGTCGAGCAGCGCCGAGAACTGCTCCTGTTGCCGTGCCGCGTGTGCCTTCGCCAGGCTCGGCAGCAGTATGGTGCCGAGCGCCGCGCCGAGGAGGGCGGAAGGAAACTCCATGAGGCGGTCGGCGTAATAGAGCCAGGAGATGCTGCCGGAGGGCAGGAAGGAAGCGAATACGGTGTTGATGAGAAGGGAAATCTGCGAGACGGAAACGCCGATCACCGCCGGTCCCATCAGCTTGAGCACGCGGCGCACGCCGGGGTCGCCGGGGGCGAAATCGAAGCGCGGCAGCATGCCGATCTTCTTCAATGCCGGCAACTGGATCGCCAGTTGCAGCGCGCCGCCGAGGAATACCGCCCAAGCCAGCGCCACGATCGGCCGCTCGAAATGCGGCGCGGCGAGGAGCGCCATGCCGATGAACGAAAGGTTCAGCAGCACCGGCGTGAAGGCGGGCAGCGCGAAGCGACCCCAGGTATTGAGGATGCCGGCGGAGAATGCCACCAAGGCCATGAAGAGGATGTAGGGAAAAGTGATGCGCGTTAGCGCCACGGTCAGCGCGAACTTGTCGGCGTCGGCGGAGAAGCCCGGCGCGGTGAGGTAGATCAGCAGCGGCGTGCCGAGAATACCGATCAGGGTGACCAGCATGACCGCGAGGAGCAGGGCGGTGGCGACGCGGTCGACCAGTTGCTTGGTGTCGCCTTCGCCGCGACGGTTGCGGTATTCGGCCAGCAGCGGCACGAAGGCCTGCGAGAATGCGCCCTCGGCAAACAGGCGCCGCAGCAGGTTGGGCAGGCGGAAGGCGACGACGAAGGCGTCGGTCGCAAGCCCGGCGCCGAAGGCGCGGGCGATGACGAAATCGCGCACGAAGCCGAGCATGCGCGACACGAGGGTCATGCTGCTGACGGTGGCCAGCGCTTTGAGGAGATTCATGGCCACGCATGCTACCGGCTCGACATTGTTTCAGGCGCCTTGCATTGGGGGGAGGAAACCCCTATAATCCGCGCCTTTCAGTTCCGGCATGACGCCCGCCAAGGCGGAAACGGCCCGGCCCTGAGTACAAATTTTCCAGAACCTCACCGGATTCCAGTTCATGGCCAATTCCGCACAAGCCCGCAAGCGCGCCCGTCAAGCCACCAAGCAGCGCACCCACAACATGAGCCTGCGCTCGACCCTGCGTACCGCGATCAAGAAGGTGCAAAAGGCCGTCGACGCCGGCGACAAGACCGCCGCGCAGGCGGTATTCACGGAGTCGCAAGGCATCATCGATTCCATCGCCGACAAGAAGATCATCCACAAGAACAAGGCGGCTCGCCACAAGAGCCGCCTGACCGCCGCCATCAAGGCGCTCTGACCCCCTGGTCGGTTGCGGTTTCGTCGCCCGCTGGCCTTTGGTCGGCGGGCGATTGTCGTTTACGGCGCCTGAAAATAACCAGCGATATGAATACGCTAGCTTGATTTGTCAGAATTTACTCGATATATTATTAATAAGATTATTGACGGGAAAGGGGTTTTTCATGCAGGCCCCACTGATGACCAAGTATGGATTCCGCATTCGCACCCGCGACGGCTTGATGGTCGACAACCTGTTGATCCACGGCCGCGACGGCGGCGATGCCGAACGCAAGCTGCGGCAGATGTACCACGACTGCGAGATCGTCGAGTGCATACCGATGTTCGGTGCGGTACGCGGTCCATCGGCCAACTTCGAGGACGTGGCGCGGTTGATCGCTACGCGCTGAAGAAGCCCGCGGCGGCGAGTTCGTCACGCAAGGTTTCGTAGTCCTGCGCGCCGCGACTGTCGGCGGCGTGCGAAAAGATATCCCGATTCAATGCCGGCGCCTCGGCGACGGCGACATTCTCCGAGATGGCGGTTTGGCAGACGTCCTCGCCGAACTGTTCGCGCAGCCGCGACTGCACCTCGAAGCTCATATTGCGCCGCCGCTCGAAGCGCGTCAGCAGGTAGCGCCTGTCGATGCGCCGTTTCAGCACCGGTTCGATGGCCGTAAGCGTGCGGTCGATCTGCAGGGCACCGCGCAGCGACAGGTAGTCGGACGAGATCGGTACCAGGATCTTGTCGGCGGCAAACAGCGCATTGAGCGAAAGCACCCCGAGGAAGGGGCAGCAGTCGACGATCACCGTGCGTCCGTTCTCGCATTCCGCCAGGCCGCGGCTCAATTTGTTGAGGATGTTCGGCCCCTTGCCGAACAGCGAGTCGACCTTGATGAGTTCTGTATGCGCCGGGATCAGGCGGCCGATGCCCGGCCAGTCGACCTCGAGGTCCGGCAGCGGCCGGTTGTCGTGGTAGAAGGCGAAGATGCTTGTCGCCACTTCGCCGAGGGCGTTGCCGTGG
This sequence comes from Rhodocyclaceae bacterium, assembly GCA_027325905.1. GTDB lineage: Bacteria > Pseudomonadota > Gammaproteobacteria > Burkholderiales > Rhodocyclaceae > Nitricoxidireducens. The sequence continues at coordinate 1,937 of DAIEEM010000281.1, read as the reverse complement.
ATGGCGGAAAGGTGCGCCTGCGGATCGAGATCGACGAGCAACACCGGCTGTTCGCGCCTTGCCAGCGCGGCCGCGAGATTGAGTGCGGTCGTCGTTTTGCCGACGCCGCCTTTCTGGTTGAAGATGGCGATGCGCATGACGGCGGGGCTTCCTATACAGGACACTTTCACTTAAGATACACCGTTTCGCAAGCACGGCGGCCGCATGGCGGGTCGCCGTGTCTTTTTTAACGCGGAGCAAGTATCCCATGTCTCACGTGATGAATACCTATGCGCGGTTGCCCGTGGCATTTACCCATGGCCAGGGTTGCCATGTCTATGACGAGCAGGGGCGCTGCTACCTCGATGCGCTCGCCGGCATCGCAGTCAACACGCTTGGCCACAATCATCCGCGCCTGGTCAGGGCGCTGGCGGAGCAGGCCGGTCGGCTGATCCATACCTCCAATCTCTATCGCATCCGCGAACAGGAGATGCTGGCGGACAAGCTCGCCGCCGTTGCGGCCATGGACGAGGTGTTCTTCTGCAATTCCGGCTGCGAGGCCAACGAGGCGGCGATCAAGCTGGCGCGTTTCTTCGGCCACCAGAAGGGCATCGACAGCCCGGCGATCATCGTCATGGAGAAGGCCTTCCACGGCCGCACCATGGCGACGCTGTCGGCCACCGGCAACCGCAAGGTGCAAGCCGGCTTCGAGCCGCTGGTTTCCGGCTTCGTGCGCGTGCCTTTCGACGACCTGCCGGCCGTCGAACAGGTCGCCGCCAATAATCCCAACGTCGTCGCCGTGCTGTTCGAGCCGATTCAGGGCGAAGGCGGCGTCCACATCGCGCACAACGACTACATGCGCGCCTTGCGCCGCATCTGCGACGACAAGGACTGGCTGTTCATGGTCGACGAAGTGCAGTGCGGCGTCGGCCGCACCGGCGCCTGGTTCGCCCATCAGCATGCCGCGGTCAAGCCCGACGTCATGGCGCTGGCCAAAGGACTCGGCTCCGGCGTGCCCATCGGCGCCTGTCTTGCCGCCGGCAAGGCCGCCGGGCTGTTCACGCCCGGCAACCACGGATCGACCTTCGGCGGCAATCCGTTCGCTTGCGCCGCCGCGCTGACTACGCTCGACGTCATCGTCGCCGACGGCTTGGTCGACCGCGCCGCGCAACTCGGCGCCAACATCCGCGCCGGTTTCCAGGAGCAGCTTACGGGCGTCGCCGGCATTGTCGATATCCGCGGCGACGGCCTCATGATCGGCATCGAACTCGACCGCGCCTGCGGCGACCTCGTCAACCAGGCGCTGAGCGCCGGACTGCTCATCAACGTCACCGCCGACAAGGTGATCCGCCTGCTGCCGCCGCTGGTGCTATCGGATGCCGAAGCGAAGCAGTTGGTCGAGACGCTGGCGCCGCTGGTGAAGAAATTCCTGGCAGGCTGAGATGTCCGCGCTTAAGCACTTCCTGCAGTTGAAGGATCTCACGCGCGAGGAGCTGGAGCACGTCTTCGCGCGCACGCGCTGGATCAAGCAGCAGTTCAAGTCCTACCGGCAGTACTGGCCGCTGCAGGACCGCACGCTGGTGATGATTTTCGAGAAGGCCAGCACGCGCACGCGGCTGTCCTTCGAGGCCGGCATGCAGCAGCTCGGCGGCTCGGCGATCTACCTCAACACGCGCGACTCGCAGTTGGGCCGCGGCGAGCCGGTCGAGGACGCGGCGCAGGTCATTTCGCGCATGAGCGACATCGTCATGATCCGCACCTTCGAGCAGGACATCATCGAGCGCTTCGCCGCCCATTCGCGCGTGCCGGTGATCAACGGCCTGACCAACGAATACCATCCCTGCCAGATACTCGCCGACATCTACACCTACGTCGAACATCGCGGCTCCATCGCGGGCAAGACCGTGGCCTGGATCGGCGACTCCAACAACGTCTGCAACACTTGGCTGCAGGCCGCC
>DAIEEM010000277.1 GCA_027325905.1 Rhodocyclaceae bacterium | reverse complement strand
TCGCCGCCGTCAGCGTGGTCTTGCCGTGGTCGACGTGGCCGATGGTGCCGACGTTGACGTGCGGCTTGGTGCGTTCAAATTTGCTCTTCGCCATGATGGTCTGGAATGTCTGGTAAGCGTTGAATGGTTTACTTGCTGCTGCGCGCGCTGATGATCGCTTCGGCGACGTTGCGCGGCGCTTCGGCGTAATGCTTGAATTCCATGGTGTAGGTCGCTCGACCCTGCGACATCGAACGCAGCGTCGTCGAGTAGCCGAACATCTCGGACAGCGGAACTTCGGCCTTGATGATCTTGCCTCCGGTGACGATGTCGTCCATGCCCTGCACCATGCCGCGACGGCTCGACAGATCGCCCATCACGTTCCCGGCGTAATCCTCCGGGGTTTCGACCTCGACGGCCATCATCGGCTCGAGGATCACCGGGTCTGCCTTGCGGCAGCCGTCCTTGAAGCCGATCGACGCGGCCATCTTGAACGCCTGCTCCGACGAGTCGACCTCGTGGTACGAGCCGAAGTGCAGCGTGACCTTGACGTCGACCACCGGGTAGCCTGCGAGCACGCCCGCGTTCAGTGTTTCCTCGACGCCCTTCTGCACCGCGGGGATGTACTCGCGCGGCACCACGCCGCCCTTGATCGCGTCGACGAATTCGAAGCCCTTGCCCGGCTCGCTCGGCTCGATCTTCAGCACCACGTGGCCGTACTGGCCCTTGCCGCCCGACTGGCGGACGAACTTGCCTTCGGCGCTGTCGACCGTCTTGCGGATGGTTTCGCGGTACGCGACTTGCGGCTTGCCGACGTTGGCCTCGACTCCGAACTCGCGCTTCATCCGGTCGACCATAATTTCCAGGTGCAGCTCGCCCATGCCGGAAATGATGGTCTGGCCCGATTCCTCGTCGGTGCGCACGCGGAACGACGGATCCTCCTGCGCCAGACGACCGAGCGCCAGGCCCATCTTCTCCTGGTCGGCCTTGGTCTTCGGCTCCACGGCCTGCGAGATCACCGGCTCGGGGAACACCATCTTCTCGAGGGTGATGATCGAGTCCGGGTCGCACAGCGTCTCGCCGGTCGTGACTTCGCGCAGGCCGACGCAGGCGGCGATGTCGCCGGCGCGAACTTCCTTGATTTCCTCGCGGTTGTTCGCGTGCATCTGCAGCAGACGGCCGATTCGCTCCTTCTTGCTCTTGATCGGGTTGAACACGGTGTCGCCCGAGTTCAGCACGCCCGAGTAGACGCGGATGAAGGTCAGCTGCCCGACGTACGGGTCGGTCATCAGCTTGAACGCCAGCGCCGAGAACTTCTCGTCGTCGGACGCGCGGCGCTCGACTTCGGCGTCGTCGTCGTCATGGCCGCGCACTGGCGGAATGTCGACCGGCGACGGCAGCAGTTCGATGACCGCGTCGAGCATGCGTTGCACGCCCTTGTTCTTGAACGCGGTGCCGCACAGCATCGGCTGGATCTCGCCGGCGATGGTGCGCAGGCGCAGGCCTTCGAGGATCTGCGCCTCGGTCAGCTCGCCGCTTTCCAGGTACGCGTTCATCAGGTCTTCGTTGGCCTCGGCAGCGGCCTCGATCATGTTCGAGCGCCACTTCTCGCAGTCGGCAAGCAGCTCGGCGGGAATGTCGACGTAGTCGAACTTCATGCCCTGCGAAGCTTCGTCCCAGACGATGGCCTTCATCTTCAGCAAGTCGACGACGCCCTTGAAGTTCTCCTCGGCGCCGATCGGATACACGATCGGAACCGGGTTGGCCTTCAGCCGCGCCTTCATCTGGTCATAGACCTTGAAGAAATTCGCTCCGGTGCGGTCCATCTTGTTGACGAACGCCAGCCGCGGCACCTTGTACTTGTTGGCCTGGCGCCAGACGGTTTCCGACTGCGGCTGCACGCCGCCGACCGCGCAGTACACCATGCACGCGCCGTCGAGCACGCGCATCGAGCGCTCGACCTCGATCGTGAAGTCGACGTGCCCGGGGGTGTCGATGATGTTGATGCGGTGCTCGGGGTGGCTCAGGTCCATTCCCTTCCAGAAGCAGGTCGTCGCCGCCGAGGTGATGGTGATGCCGCGCTCCTGCTCCTGCTCCATCCAGTCCATCGTCGCCGCACCGTCGTGCACTTCGCCGATCTTGTGGTTGACGCCGGTGTAGAACAGGATGCGCTCGGTCGTCGTCGTCTTGCCGGCATCGATGTGCGCCGAAATACCGATGTTCCGGTAGCGCTCGATCGGGGTTTTGCGTGCCATGATTGATTCCTGGAATCTTTAGAACCTGAAATGCGAGAACGCCTTGTTGGCTTCGGCCATGCGGTGGACTTCGTCGCGGCGCTTCATCGCCGCGCCGCGGCCTTCCGAGGCCTCGACCAGTTCGTTGGCCAGGCGCTGCGCCATCGACTTCTCGCCGCGCTTCTTGGCCGCCTCGCGCAGCCAGCGCATGGCCAGCGCCATGCGGCGCTGCGGGCGCACTTCGACCGGCACCTGGTAGTTGGCGCCGCCGACGCGGCGCGACTTGACTTCGACCAGCGGCTTGACGTTGGCAAGCGCCTGGCTGAAGATTTCGACCGGATCCTTGCCGGTCTTTTTCTCGATGGTGTCGAACGCACCGTAGACGATCGCTTCGGCGAGCGCCTTCTTGCCGGACAGCATGACGACGTTCATGAACTTGGCAACGTCGACGTTGCCGAACTTCGGATCGGGGAGAATTTCGCGCTTGGCGATGACACGACGACGGGACATCGTTGATTTCCTTCGGTTCAGTCGGGCAAATGCCCACGCCCCGCATCAGCGGGGCACTTACTCAACCCCGCACCATGCGGGGCTGACGGAATCCGGCGCCGCGGTCGATGCCGCGGCAAACCGTTGTGGCCGCGGGCTCTCGCCCGCAGCGCATCACTTCTTCGGACGCTTCGCGCCGTACTTCGAACGCGACTGCTTGCGATCCTTCACGCCTTGCAGGTCGAGCGAACCGCGCACGATGTGGTAGCGCACACCCGGAAGATCCTTGACCCGGCCGCCGCGCACCAGCACCACCGAGTGTTCCTGCAGGTTGTGGCCTTCACCACCGATGTACGAGATCACCTCGAAGCCGTTGGTCAGGCGCACCTTGGCGACCTTGCGCAGCGCTGAGTTCGGCTTCTTCGGCGTCGTCGTGTACACACGGGTGCACACGCCGCGACGCTGCGGCGAATTCTCCATCGCCGGGCTCTTCGACTTGATGACCTCGGCGACGCGACCTTGACGCACCAGCTGGTTGATCGTCGGCATTGTGGTTCCTTTGCAGCTTACGTCGAAAATATGTAGAAAACATGACAAAAGCCCGGCCACATGAGTGGCCGGGCTGAAGGGGAAGCCTGACGATGTCCTACTTTCACACGCGCATGCGCACTATCATCGGCGCTGAGGTGTTTCACGGTCCTGTTCGGGATGGGAAGGAGTGGTTCCGCCTCGCTATGGTCATCAGGCATGACTTGTCGGCTGCGGGTTC
>DAIEEM010000273.1 GCA_027325905.1 Rhodocyclaceae bacterium | reverse complement strand
TACCTCGCCGCGGCGACTACCCGCTTCCCTTGGCTCGACTCTCAGCGGTACAAAGCCCTATCAGATGTCCTGCTCGGACAGTGCCCTTATCAGACAGCGGCTGGTTGAGAAAGCTGACTCTCAGGACCGCCTTGATGCGCTCTGGACAGGCGCAATGATGGGCTGTTAGGTGAACAGAATCAGGCGTTCGAGCCCGGCCGTGATGTATTGCAGGCCGACCCAGGCGAACGCGGGCAGCGCGAAGGCCATGCGCAGCGCCAGCAAGGTGACGGCCGCCACCGGATAGGGGGCGTAGGCCAGCTTGATGAGGGTCACCTTGACCGAAAAACCGAAGGCGGCGAGGACGGCCAGCCAAAAGCCGGCGTAGCGCGAGGCTTTCACGGCAAACCCGGATGCTAAAATGCGCCATTTTACGCAGCAGCAAGGGAAAACATCATGGCTGGCCATTCCAAATGGGCGAACATTCAGCACCGTAAAGGGCGCCAGGACGAAAAACGCGGCGCCGCTTTTTCCAAGATCGCCAAGGAAATCACCGTCGCCGCCAAGATGGGCGGCGGCGACGCCAACTTCAATCCGCGCCTGCGGCTCGCCATCGACAAGGGCAAAGCCGTCAACATGCCGAAGGACAAGATCGAAAACGCCATCAAGAAGGGCACCGGCGAACTCGAAGGCGTCAGCTACGAGGAAATCCGCTATGAGGGCTACGGCATCAATGGCGCCGCCATCATGGTGTACTGCCTGACCGACAACAAGGTGCGCACCGTCGCCGAAGTCCGCCATGCCTTCAACAAGTACGGCGGCAACATGGGCACCGACGGTTCGGTGGCCTTCATGTTCAAGCATTGCGGCCAGATGATCTTCGCCCCGGGCACCGACGAAGCCAAGCTGATGGATGCCGCCATCGAGGCCGGCGCCGAGGACGTGACGACCAACGACGACGGCAGCATCGAAGTCATTTCCGGCCCCGGCGACTTTCTCGCCGTCAAGGACGCGCTGGAGAAAGCCGGCTTCACGTCGGAGTTCGCCGAAGTGACCATGAAGCCGCAGAACGAGACCGAGTTCGCCGGGGAAGATGCTGCCAAAATGCAGAAACTGCTCGACGTCCTGGAAGGTCTCGACGACGTGCAGGAGGTCTATACCACCGCCGTGATGGAAGACTGAGGCCGATGGCCGATGCCGCGATCCGCATCCTCGGCATCGATCCCGGCCTGCGCATCACCGGCTTCGGGATCATCGACCGGCGCGGCGCCAAGCTCGCCTACGTCAGCAGCGGTTGCGTCAAGACCAACGAAGCGGCGTCGCTGCCCGAGCGCATCAAGACCATCCTCGACGGCCTCGCCGAAGTCGTCGCCGCGCATGCGCCGCAGCAGGCGGCCATCGAAAAGGTCTTCGTCAACGTCAATCCGCAATCGACGCTGCTGCTGGGCCAGGCGCGCGGCGCGGCGATTGCGGCGCTCGTTTCCGCCGGCCTGCCGGTGGCCGAATACACCGCCCTGCAGATCAAGCAGGCCGTCGTCGGCAAGGGCAAGGCCGCCAAGGAACAGGTTCAG
>DAIEEM010000270.1 GCA_027325905.1 Rhodocyclaceae bacterium | reverse complement strand
GCAACACCTCGGGGCGCAAGGTCGACAAGTTCGAGAAATTCGGACTGACGGCGGCGCCGGCGCAATGCGTAGCGGCGCCGCTGATCGCGGAGTGCTACGCCAATCTCGAATGCCGCGTGGTCGATACGCGCATGGTGAATCGCTACGGCCTGTTCGTGCTGGAAGTCGTCAAGGCCTGGATCGACCCGGCGCGCAAGGACCCGCGCACCCTGCACCACCGCGGCGACGGCCGCTTCATGGTGGCGGGCGAGACCTTCCAGTCGAAGTCGCGCATGAAGTAGCAGCAACGGCGGCGCGGTATGATGGCGCCGAATTCTTCCGCCGCGAGGTTGCCATGCAAGAGCCGGCCAGCATCTCCGCCGTCGCCCACGTCATCCAGTTGTCGGTGGCGCCGGTGTTCCTACTCACCGGTGTCGGCGCCATCCTCGGCGTGCTGATCAACCGGCTCGGCCGCGTCGTCGACCGTTTCCGCGTGCTGGAGAAGGCGGACGTGAATTCCGCGGCGCCCGAGATGGAAATCCTCTCGCGCCGCGCACGCATGATCCACTGGGCGATCGGCTTGTGCACGAGTTGCGCGCTGCTGGTCTGCATCGTCATCGCCGCGCTGTTCGTCGGCTCGATCACCGGCGTCGAGCTGTCGACGATCGTCGCTACGCTGTTCATCGCGGCGATGCTGGCGCTGGTGTCGGCGCTGCTGTGCTTCCTGCGCGAAATCACGCTGGCGAAGGGCAGCATCCACGTGCTGCCGCCGCGCCGGACCTGAGGCTTATTTCCCGAAGCGCAGCGCCGTCTCGGCGACGCGCCGGCCGAGATGCGCGGCGGTCTTGAGATCGCTCTCGCGCATGGCGTCGGCGCCCTGGTCGGCGTTCGACTGGGCCATGGCGCCGCTGTAGCTGCCGATGCGGTTGAGGTCGTCGGGCGAGCCCTTGCTGGAGTTGTTGCCGGGCGGCAGGCCGAGGCTCACCCAGATCATGCCGTGCTGGTTGGCGAGCACCATCATCTGGATCAGGCTGTTGAGCTTGTCGCCGGACTGCGAGGCCGAGTTGGTGAAGCCGGCGGCGAGCTTGTCCTTCCAGGCCATGGTGAACCAGGGCTTGGAACTGGCGTCCATGAATTCCTTGAACTTGGCCGAGACGCTGCCCATGTAGGTGGGCGCACCGAAAATGATGGCGTCGGCGGCGGCCAGGTCCGCCCAGAAGGCGTCGCCGGCGTCGGCGACGGACAGGAGCTTGGCTTCGATGCCGGGAACCGATTGGGCGCCGGCGAGCACGGCTTCGGCCTGGCGCGCGGTGTGGCCGTATCCGCTGTGGTAGACGACTGCAACTTGGGGCATGGGGTTCTCCTTGAGGGTGATGGTCAGGGTAGGTCGAACAGCAGTACTTCGGTGTCGCCGGCAGCGGCGAGCACGAGTTCGGATTCGTCGGCGATCTTGGCGCCGTCGCCGCTGCCCATGGCGCGGCCGTTGAGCGTGGCCTCGCCGCGCACGATGTGCACGTAGGCACGGCGGCCCGGCGCCGGCACATACGTCAGCACTTCGCCCGGCGCCAGCAGGGTGGCGTAGAGGCTCGCGTCCTGGTGGATGGCAAGGCTGCCGTCGCGGCCGTCGGGCGTGGCGACGGCCAGCCACTTGCCGCGCTTGGCTTCGTCGGGAAAGGACTTCTGCTCGTACTCGGGCGCAATGCCGCGCACGGCGGGCTCGATCCAGATCTGCAGCAGGTGGGTGGTCTCGTCGGCGGACGGGTTGAACTCGCTGTGCGTGACGCCCCGGCCGGCGCTCATGCGCTGCACCTCGGGGCGCCGGAAGGTCGTCGCGTTCTGCATGCTGTCGCCGTGCGCCAGCGGGCCGGACAGCAGGTAGGTGACGATCTCCATGTCGCGGTGGCCGTGGCGGCCGAAGCCCTGGCCGGGCGCGATGTAGTCGTCGTTGATGACGCGCAGCACGCTCCAGCCCATTTCGGCCGGATCGTAATAATCGGCGAAGGAGAAGCTGTGCCAGGTCTTCAGCCAGCCATGATCGGCATGGCCTCGGGCGGCGGCGGGTCGGAGCTGGATCATGGCATTTCTCGCTTGAAGTATGAATATTGCTCACCTACGATTGCCAATATAGTATCGGCCATTGCCGCAGACAACCGACCATTTTTCACTTTATTGGTGAATTGAGTTCAATATGAAACTTACCCTCGAAGCCTTGCAACTGCTCGACGCCATCGACGTACGCGGCAGCTTCGCCGCCGCCGCCGAGGAACTGCACCGCGTGCCCTCGGCGGTGACGCATGCGGTGCGCCGGCTCGAGCAGGATCTCGGCGTCGCGCTGTTCGCCCGCGAAGGCCGGCGCGCGCTGCCGACCGCGGCCGGGCGCGCGCTGCTGGAGGAAGGCCGCCACCTGCTGCGCGCCGCCGGCGAACTCGAATGCCGCGTGCGGCGCGTGGCGACGGGCTGGGAAAGCGAATTGGCCATCGCCGTCGACGCCAGCGTCGACGCCACGCGGCTGTTCCCGCTGATCGCCGAATTCGACCGCGCCAACGGCGGCACGCGCCTGCGCCTGACCTGCGAAGTGCTCGGCGGCGGCTGGGATGCCCTCGCCACCAGACGCGCGGACCTTGCCATCGGCGCCTCCGGGGAGCCGCCGCCGGGCGGCGGCTGGTCGCTGCGCCCGTTCGGCGCGCTCGAGTTCGTCTTCGCGGTGGCGCCGGGCCATGCGCTCGCCGCGGCGGCGGAGCCGCTGGCGCCGCAGGCGGTGGCGCGCCATCGCGTCATCGTGCTGGCCGACACGTCGCGCCAGTTGCTGGCGCGCACCGCCGGGCTGGGCTCCGGCGCCGACACGCTGACGGTGGCCACGGCGGACGACAAGCTGGCGGCGATAAGGGCCGGCCTCGGCGTCGGCCACGTGCCGCGCGCACAGGCGGAAGCGCTTGCGGCGGCCGGCGAACTGGTCGTCAAGCGCCTGGCGCAACCGATGCCGCCGGTGGCGCGACATCTCGCCTGGCGCAGCGAGCACGAGGGCAAGGCGCTGGCGTGGTTCGTCGCTCGCCTCGACACGCCGCAATGGCGCCGCCGCCTGCTCGGCCAGGAGAAAGCCGGCCCGGCCCGGCGGCGCACCTGAGCCGCCGCGCTATACTGCGTAGCCAATTCGGATTTAGCAGACGCTTCCCCAGCCCATGGAACGCCTACTCCAGCACGTCGACATCATGTCGCGCCAGCGCCATCGCGGCCAGCTCGAAGCCGCGCTGGTCGGCGCCCTGCGCGAACTCGGCGGCGCCGAGACGGCCCGCCTCTACAAGCCAAGCTGTTCGCGCCGCCCGGCGACCTCATGGTCGGACTGGCGGCGGATGCCACCACCGCCGGCGCGCGCATGCTCGACGACGGCATTTCCTGGCCGCAGGGCACCGGCTCGCTGGCGCACTTCCCGCATCTTCACGCTTGCCTGGCCAATGGCGCCATGTTCGAAGACAGCGAGCCGGGCAGCGGCCTTTGCCGCCACGCCTTCGCCATCGACGGCATCGGCCAGGAGACCTTCGGCTTCGCCACGCTCAAATGCCGCGCGCCGCTCGACGCCGCCAAGCGCATCGTCGTCGCCGGCCTCATCGCGCTGTTCCGCAATTGCGTCGCCCTGCTCGACTACAGCGAGATCGACACGCTGACCGGGCTGCTCAACCGCAAGACCTTCGACGAGTACCTGATCAACATCCTCTCCCACGTCGCCAACGAAGGCGACGCGCTGTCGCCGGCGCGGCGCCAGCCGCAGCGCCGCCAGCCCGGCAAGCAGACGCAGCACCACTGGCTGGGCGTCATCGACATCGACCACTTCAAACCGATCAACGACAAGTTCGGCCACCTCATCGGCGACGAAGTGCTGATCCTCGTCGCCAACATGATGAAGTCGGCGTTCCGCTCGCAAGACAAGCTGTTCCGCTTCGGCGGCGAGGAATTCGTCGTGCTGCTGAAGCCGACCGATCTCGACAACGCCCGCGCCATCTTCGAGCGCTATCGCAAGACCATCGACGAGCACCTGTTTCCGCAAGTCGAGCACGTTACCGTCAGCACCGGGTTCACGCGCATCGGCCTCTACGACACGCCGTCGATCATCCTCGACGACGCCGACGAGGCGCTCTATTACGCCAAGGAAAACGGCCGCAACCTGGTGTGCTGCTACGAGGAACTCATCGACGCCGGCAAGCTGGTGAAGCACCATGTGCTCCACACCGACGTCGAGCTGTTCTAGGCCGCGCCCTCGATCTCGCCGGTTTCGGCCCAGGCGATGAGCGGCAGCCACTGCTCCCAGTCCTGGGAGGCGCGGGACGCCGGCATCTCGAAGATCGTCATGCCGTGGGCCGCGGCCTGCACGTAGTTCTGGGTGTCGCGCAGGAAGGTCAGCACCGGCACGCCGGCACCCTCGAGAAAGCGCTCCAGTTCCGCCGCCGCCCGCGTGCGCGCGTCGACGCGCATGCCGACCACGGCGACGAAGGCATGCTGCTTGCGCACTTTCTTTTCCTCGAGCAGGACGTCGAGGAAATCGCGCGTCGCCATGATGTCGAATATCGACGGCTGCAGCGGCACGATGACGCGCTCGACGGCCTTCAGCACTTGCGCCAGCTTCTTGCCGTGCAGCCCGGCCGGCGTATCGAGGACGACGTGCGTGGTTTCCTTGGGCGGACGCGCCGGCTTGTCGGCTTCGATCTCCCAACTGGCGATATGCGGCAGCGACGGCGCGCGCATGCGCAGCCACTCGCGCGACGACTGCTGGCGGTCGATGTCGCCGAGCATGGTGCGATGTCCGCGCCGCGCGAACCAGCCGGCGAGATTGGTCGCCAGCGTGCTCTTGCCGCTGCCGCCTTTCGGATTGGCGACGAGAAATGAATTGCGCATGGGCCGGCAGTCTACCACCGGCCCATGCGTTCTTCGTTACGGCAGCAGGACCGTCGATCCGGTGGTCTTGCGCGCCGCGAGGGCGGCGTGGGCGGTCGCCGCGTCCTTCAGCGCATAGGTTTGGTTGACTTCGATCTTCACCTTGCCGCTGTCGACGACATCGAACAATTCGTTCGCCATGAGCACGAGGTCTTCGCGCTGCGCCGAATAGGCGAACAGCGACGGCCGGGTGACGAACAGCGATCCGCGCTTGGCGAGCTCGCCGAGATCGAAGGGCGGCACCGGGCCCGACGAACTGCCGAAGCTCGCCATCATGCCGAGCGGGCGCAGGCAGTCGAGCGAGCCCATGAAGGTGTCCTTGCCGATGGAATCGTAGACCACCGGCACGCCGGCGCCGGCGGTTATTTCGCGCACGCGTGCCGTGAAGTTCTCGCGCGTATAGATGATCGCGTGGTCGCAGCCGTGCGACTTGGCCAGCGCCGCCTTGGCGTCGGAACCGACGGTGCCTATCACCGTGGCGCCGAGCGCCTTCGCCCACTGGCAGACGATGAGGCCGACGCCGCCGGCCGCGGCGTGGATGAGGATGGTGTCGCCCGGCTGCACGCGGTAGGTGCGCCGCAACAGGTACTGCGCCGTGAGCCCCTGCAGCATCATCGCCGCGCCGGTCCCGAAGGAGATGTTCTCGGGCAGCTTCACCAGCCGGTCGGCCGGAATGTTGCGCGCCTCGCTGTAGGCGCCGACCGGACCGCCGGCATAGGCGACGCGGTCGCCGACCTTGAGGTCCGTCACCGCGCCGCCCACCGCCGTCACCACGCCGGCGCCTTCGAGGCCCAGCCCGGAAGGCAGCGGCAGCGGATAGAGGCCGCTGCGATGGTAGATGTCGATGAAGTTCACGCCGACGGCATGGTGGCGCACCGTCGCTTCGTTCGGCTGCGGCGCGGCAAGCGCGGCCTCTTCCCAGCGCAGCACTTCCGGGCCGCCGGTTTGATGCAGGCGAATGGCGTGAGTCATGGGGCGCCTCGATTCTTCGCAGTTGCTTGGCGCAGAAGCTACCCCGCCGGCGCGGAAAATTCAACCCTGCGGCCGACCGGGGATAACGCCGGGACGCGTCCCGGCGTCCGCCGCTCACTCGCGCTGGTGATTGGCGTCCACCACCGCCAGCGCCGTCATGTTGACCAGGCGCCGCACCGTCGCCGTCGGCGTCAGGATGTGCGCCGGCTTGGCGGCGCCGAGCAGGATCGGCCCGACGGTGATGCCGTTGCCGGCCGTGGCCTTGAGCACGTTGAAGGTGATGTTGGCGGCGTCCAGCGTCGGCATCACCAGCAGGTTTGCGCCCCCCTTCAGCCGCGCGTTCGGGAATACCCGCTCGCGGATTTCCTCCGACAGGGCCGCGTCACCCTG
>DAIEEM010000164.1 GCA_027325905.1 Rhodocyclaceae bacterium | reverse complement strand
CGATGGAATGAACACCGCTGACGACGGCGTGGAACGGCACCTGCGGGTGCCGTTTCTTTTCGGCTCTTTGCGACCACGGAGGTGAATGGACATGATCGGAGCATTGACCCAACTGCTGGTATTCCAGCTTGCCGGCGAAATCGTCGCGCGCGGCTTCGGCCTGCCCGTACCGGGCCCGGTGCTCGGCATGCTGTTTCTTCTCGCCGCGCTGGTGCTGCGCGGCGGCCCCGATCACGAACTGCAAGGCACCAGCAACGACTTGCTGCAACATCTGTCGCTGCTGTTCGTTCCGGCCGGCACCGGCATCATGGTGCATCTGCACCGCGTCGCCGACGAGTGGCTGCCGCTCACGGTCGCGCTGGTGGCGAGCACGGCGGCGACGCTCGCGGCCACGGCGTTGGTCATGAAGTTGCTCGCAAGACGGGGCGCGCCGAAAACCGGGGCGGCGCCATGACGCCCAAGCTCACCGAAATCTGGGTTTATCTCGCCGCCTCGCCGCTGCTCGGGCTGACGATCACGCTCGCCGCCTATCAGGGCGCCTACTGGCTCTACCGGCGCTCGGGCTTCAATCCGCTCGCCAACCCGGTGCTGATCGCCGTCGCCGCGCTGGTCGCCCTGCTCATGCTCACCGGCACGTCGTACCAAACCTATTTCGCCGGCGCCCAGTTCGTGCACTTCCTGCTCGGCCCGGCCACCGTCGCGCTCGCCATTCCGCTCTATGCGCAGTTCCGGCGCGTGCGCGCCATGCTCGTCCCGGTCGCCGTCGGGCTCGCCGCCGGCAGTCTCACGGCGATACTTTCCGCCATCGCCGTCGGCAAGTGGTGCGGCGCCAGCACTCCGACCTTGCTCTCGCTCGCGCCCAAGTCGGTGACCACGCCGATCGCCATGGGCGTGGCCGAACGCATCGGCGGCATCCCGTCGCTAACCGCCGTGCTCGTCATCGCCACCGGCATCCTCGGCGCCGTCGGCGCGCGCTGGCTCTTCGACGCCATGCGCATCGACGATCCCGCCATCCGCGGCTTCGCCATCGGCGTCGCCTCGCACGGCATCGGCACCGCGCGCGCCTTCCAGGTGAGCGAACAATCGGGCGCTTTCGCGGCGCTGGCGATGGGTTTGAACGGCGCGCTCACGGCCTTGCTGCTGCCGGCGCTGTTGCCGCTCCTGCGCGGCTGGATGGGCGCATGAGGCGCCCGCCCGCGAGGTGTCGTTTTCGCGCTCCCCATATAATCGCCGCATGGACATCCTGATCGACGTCATCCTCCGCGCCGGGCGCTCCGCCGTGGAACTCTCCTTGTTCGTGCTGCTGCCGGTGATGGTGGTGATGCTCTCGCTGATGCGCCTCCTGGAAGCGAGGGGCGCGCTCGACTGGCTGGTGGCGCGCCTGGCGCCCGCCCTGCGGCCGCTGGGATTGACGGGTCTGGGCGTGTTCGCCGCCCTGCAGATCAGTTTCGTCAGCTTCGCTGCGCCGGTGGCGACGCTGGCGATGATGGAGCAGCGCGGCACCTCCGATCGCCATCTGGCAGCGACGCTGGCGATGGTCATGGCGATGGCGCAAGCCAACGCCGCCTTTCCGCTGGCGGCGTTAGGCCTGCGTCTCGGGCCGGTGCTGGCGTTCTCGCTGCTCGGCGGCCTCGTCGCCGCGGCGGCCACCTACTACGGCTTCGGCCGCAAGTTGAACGCCGCCGAGCAGCCGCTCGACGAGACCCTGCATCATCCGCTGGCGGAAACCGCCAAGGGCGTGCTGGACGTCATCAACCGCGCCGGCGCCGAGGCCTTCAAGATCGCCGTCGGCGCGATCCCGATGCTGGTGCTGTCCCTTGTCGTCGTCACCGCGCTGCGCGCCGGCGGCGCCGTCGATCTGTTGACGCGCCTCTTGGCGCCGAGCATGGCGGCGCTGCATCTCGATACGGCGATGATCCTGCCGACGCTGACCAAGTACCTCGCCGGCGGCACGGCGATGATGGGCGTGATGGACGAGATGCTGCGCGCCGACACGGCGACGGTCGCCATGCTCAACCGGAACGCCGGCTTCCTGATCCATCCGCTCGACATACCCGGCGTCGCCGTACTGATCTCGTCCGGCCGGCGCGTCGCCGCCGTCTGGAAGCCGGCGGCGCTCGGCGCCGGCGTCGGCATACTGCTGCGCACGCTCGGCCACTTGCTTATCGGCTAGGACGCGCCCAATTGTCGCCGCGGCACCAGAGTTCGGCGCAGCGGCGTGATAGATTCCGAATTTTGGTGCAGTCACGCGCCTCCCGGGAGGAGACAACATGCTCTACACGGTCACCGTTTCGTTCGGCCAGAACAGCG
>DAIEEM010000162.1 GCA_027325905.1 Rhodocyclaceae bacterium | reverse complement strand
CCGCAGCACGGCGCCATCTATCAAGGCGCGGACGTCAAACGCTTCATCGATTGGTTCGCCCGCCTCGACGTTGGCATCGTCAACGACTGACATGGGCTCCCTGGTTCTTGATTGCCGTCAAGGTCGGCGCCAGGGGATGGCGGGGAGAATCCGTCCACCTTCAATACGACGACGACCGATGACATGACTAATCCGACCCAACCCCTGCGCCACCATCACAAGCATTGCGACGACATCTTCGCTACGGCCGAGGCGCAGGCACACGCGGGTGAATGGGCTGGCTGCGAGACCGCCAGCGCGAAGTTCATTGCCGAGATGGAAGCGCATTTCGCCACGGAGGAGCAAGTGCTGTTCCCCGCTTTCGAGACCGCTACCGGCATGAGCGGCGGCCCGGTAGCCGTGATGCGCATGGAACATGCCCAGATGCGCGATCTCATGGCGCAGATGGTCGTCGCGCTCAAGGCGCGCGACCGCAATGCCTACGGCGGTGCCGCCGACACGCTGCTGATCCTGATGCAGCAGCACAATGTGAAGGAGGAGAACATCCTCTATCCGATGTGCGACAGTTCCCTGGCGGCGACCGTCCTCGACATCGGCGGCGCTCTCGGCGAACGCCTGGAGGGGCGATGCCAGACGTGAAGCTGATCGACGGCCGCGACTTGTTGCCGCCCGAACCGCTCGAACTGGCGCTGACGGCGCTCGACGGGCTGCCGGCGGGCGGCGAACTCGTCTTGCTGCTCTATTGCCAGCCGCAACCGCTGTTCGGCATCCTGCGCCAGAACGGCTATACGTGGACGGAAACCGTCCAGGATGACGGCACTCATGAAATTCGCATACGGAAGGCCTGACTTGGGCCATTGGCTCGCCGCCTGAACCCGCCATGCATCCTAACCTGTCGTTCGAGCAGGCACCGCCGATCTCAGTCCCGTTCCGCTTCTTCGT
This sequence comes from Rhodocyclaceae bacterium, assembly GCA_027325905.1. Classification (GTDB taxonomy): domain Bacteria; phylum Pseudomonadota; class Gammaproteobacteria; order Burkholderiales; family Rhodocyclaceae; genus Nitricoxidireducens. The sequence goes on along the minus strand of DAIEEM010000162.1, from coordinate 5,714 downwards.
CACCGCGCCCTGGTTCGGCGCGGCGGCGGGGCTGCTGCTGGCGTGGCTCGGCGCCGATGCCTTGGCCTCGCGCTGGACATCGGGCGCGCTCGCCCTCAACCATCTTCTCGTCGCGGGTTTCATGCTGCAAGCCACGTGCGGCGCCTTGCTGCAATTCGTCCCGGTCGCCGCCGGCGGCAATGTCTGGCGTCCGCGGCTCGTCGCCGGCGTTGCGCATCCGCTGCTGGCAATCGCCGCACTGTTGCTGGCGGCCGCCTTTCTTTTCGCAGCGAGAGCGCTGTTCATCGCCGCCGCCGCCATCTTCGCCGTGTCGATCGCCGGCTACGTCATCGTCGTCGGCTTCGCCCTGCGGCGTACGCCGGCCCAAGGGCCAACGCTCATGGCGTTGCGGTTAGCCGTGGCCGGACTGGCCGTCACGGCCGTGCTCGGCGTCGCCATGGCGACCAGCCTGGGAAGCGGCGGCAGCCTGCCCCTGATCGAGATTACGCACGTGCACGCGGCCTGGGGGCTGGGCGGTTGGGCGCTGATGCTGGTGATGGGTGTTTCCTACCACGTCGTGCCGATGTTCCAACTGACGCCGCCGTATCCCGTCAGGCTCGCTTGGACCTTGCCGCCCGCGCTAGTCGCGGTGCTGGGCCTCTGGTCATGGCAGCTCGGCGGCGACGCCGCGCCGTGGCAGCAGGCGGTGCTGCTCGCCGGGATGTTCCTGGCGTCCGTCTATGCAGCGACGACGCTGGTGCTGCAAGCGCGTCGGCGCCGCAAAGTCGGCGATCCGACGCTGTTCTTCTTCCGCGGCGCGATGGGCTGCTTGCTGCTTATCGCGGCGTCCACGCTTTGGTTCGGTGCGGATGCCGACGCCGATCCGCGCGCGGCGGTCTGGATCGGCATGCTGGCCATTCCCGGCGTGTTCGTTTCGGTGATCTCCGGCATGCTCTACAAGATCATGCCTTTCCTCAACTGGCTGCATCTGCAGCGCCTCGGCGGTCCGGGAACGATGCCGCCGAACATACGCGAGATGATCCCGGAGCGCGCGATGCTGGGCCAGATGCGGTTGCATTTCGCCGCCGTCGCCCTGCTGCTGCTGGCCGTGCCGCTGCCGTCGCTGACGCGGCCGGCGGGCTTGCTGTTCGCTGCTTCCTGCGCCTGGCTCGGCGTGAACCTGGCGGGCGGCGTGCGCAGCTATCTGCGCTTCCGGGACCGGATCGTCGCCGCCGGCACGACGGTCGCGGCCTGAGGCGCCGCCGACGCGATGTACGCCGCCGTCAAGCATCTCCACGTCGCCTGCGTCGCATTGAGCGGCACCGGTTTGTTTCTGCGCGGCCTCCTGATGATGGCGAACTCGCCGTTGCCGCAGCGGCGCTGGCTCAGGATCGTCCCCCACGTCAATGACTCGGTCCTGCTGGCGGCGGCCATCGCCCTGATGCTGCTGACGCGGCAGTATCCCTTCGTCGATGCCTGGTTGACGGCCAAGGTGCTCGGCCTGGTGGTTTACATCGTCCTCGGCGCGGTGGCGCTCAGACCGGGCCGGCCGCGCGGCGTGCGTATCGCCGCCTGGCTTGCTGCGCTGGCGGTATTCGCGTATATCGTCTCGGTAGCGCTGACCAAGAACCCCTGGGGGTTGCTCAAGGCGCTTGGTGGTTGAGCAGCCGCTTCAGTCCGCCGGCATCGAGAATACGGATGTGCTTCTGATGCACGCTGATCAGGTCGTCGTCCTGGAAACGCGAGAACGCCCGGCTGACGGTTTCAAGCTTGAGTCCCAGATAAGAGCCGATTTCCTCGCGCGTCATGCGCAAGTGGAACTCCTGCGGCGAATAGCCGCGGGCGGTGAAGCGCTGCGACAAGTTGAGCAGGAAGGCGGCCAGCCGCTCCTCGGCGCGCATCGTTCCCAGCAGCATCATGACGCCGTGGTCGCGCACGATCTCGCGGCTCATCACCTGGTGGAAATGGCGCTGCAGCGCCTGGACTTCGCGCGAAAGCTGTTCGAGCTGGACGAAGGGTATGATGCAAATCTCGCTGTCTTCGAGGGCGATCGAGTTGCAGGTGTGGACGTCGGTGCCGATGCCGTCCATGCCGAGAATCTCGCCGGCCATCTGGAAGCCTGTGACCTGGTCGCGGCCGTCTTCGAGCAGGATGTCTGTCTTGAAGAAGCCCATCTTGATGGCGTAGATCGCCTCGAAGGGATCGCCGGCGCGATAGAGGTGATGACCGCGCTTGACCTTGCGCCGACCGCCGACGAGATGGTCGATCTGGGCGATTTCCGTCTCGGAAAGACCATAGGGCAGGCAGAGTTCCCGCAGGTTGCATTGGGAACAAGCGGCCTTCAGCGAGGTCAGTGTGATCGGGACAACGTTTTGTGATTGCACGTTGTCGTCAGGCCGTTTGATCTGGGTCAATATAGACCCGGCGGGGATTCGGCATCTTATCGTTTCGTTAACCTAGGCAGCAATGCTGACCCGGATGTGAGCAATTATCAAGAGTTGATTTTCGATCCGCAGATTATCCGTCGTTTCGACGTCAGCGGACCGCGTTACACCTCCTACCCCACTGCCGACCGCTTCGTCGAGGCCTTCGACGCCGAGGCGTATCGCCTATGGCTGGGGAAGCGCACGATCGGCGGAATCAGTCGACCGTTGTCATTATACTTCCACATCCCTTTCTGCAATACGATCTGCTACTACTGCGCCTGCAACAAGATCATCACCAAGGATCACGGCCGTTCCGCCAAGTACATCAAGTACCTCGGCAAGGAACTGGCGATGCAGGCTGCGGCGCTCGACGGCAGCCACGACGTCGTGCAGTTGCACTGGGGCGGCGGCACGCCGACCTTCCTCTCGCACGACGAGATGAAGCGCCTGATGGAACTGACGCAGCAGCATTTCCGCTTGCTGCCGGGCGGCGAGTATTCGATCGAGATCGATCCGCGCAAGGTTGGCCGCGATACCGTGAAGCTGCTCGCCGATCTCGGCTTCAACCGCATGAGCGTCGGCGTGCAGGACTTCGAGCCGGCCGTGCAGCAGGCCGTCAATCGCGTCCAGACGCTCGACGAGACGCGCATCGTCATCGAAGCGGCGCGCGAGTTCGGTTTCCAGTCCGTGTCGGTCGACCTGATCTACGGCTTGCCCCACCAGAACGTCATCAGTTTCAACCACACGCTCGACGAAGTCATCAAGCTCTCGCCGGATCGGCTGTCGATTTACAACTACGCGCACCTGCCGAATCTCGCCAAGCCGCAGCGCCGCATCAACGAGGCGGATCTGCCGACGCCGGACGCCAAGCTGCAGATCCTGCAGACGGCGATCCGCCGCCTGACCGACGCCGAATACGTCTTCATCGGCATGGACCACTTCGCCAAGCCCGACGACGAACTCACCGTGGCCCAGCGCCAAGGCCGGCTGCATCGCAACTTCCAGGGCTATTCGACCCACGCCGAGGCTGACCTGATGGCCTTCGGCGTATCGTCGATCGGCAAGGTCGGCCCGACCTACGTGCAGAACTACCGCACGCTCGACGAGTATTACGACAGCCTCGATCGCGGCGTGCTGCCGGTGATGCGCGGTCTCGAGCTGACGGCCGACGATCTACTGCGCCGCTCCATCATCCAGGCGCTGATGTGCCATTTCGAGCTTTCCATCGAGTCCATCGAGATCGCGCACCTGATCGACTTCAAGTCCTACTTCGCCGACGAACTCGCCGCCCTCGCCGAGATGGAGCAGGCCGGGCTGCTGAAGATCGAGGACCAGTGGATCACCGTGCTGCCGCAAGGCCGCATGCTGGTGCGCGTGATCGCCATGGCCTTCGACAAGTACCTGCGTTCCGACCGCGAGCGCGTCCGTTATTCCAAAGTGATTTGATCGACACCACCTTCCTGACGCTGTTCCTGGTCGGCCTGCTCGGCGGTACGCACTGCGCCGGCATGTGCGGCGGCATCGTCGGCGCGCTCTCGCTGCAGGTTACGCAAGGGCGCAGCGCGTTGCCCATCCACCTCGCCTACAACCTCGGCCGCATCGCCAGCTACGTGCTGGCCGGCGCGTTGGCCGGCGCCATCGGCTATGCCTTCGGCGACATCCTGCCGATACAGCGCGGCCTCTATCTCTTCGCCAGCCTGATGCTGCTTGCCCTCGGCTTCTATCTGCTCGGCGCGACGCGGGCGCTGGCCGCCGTCGAACGCGGCGGGCAATGGCTGTGGGCGCGCGTGCAGCCGGCGACGCGGCGCTTCCTGCCAGTGCGCGGGCCGGCGCAGGCGCTGCCGCTGGGCCTGCTGTGGGGCTGGCTGCCCTGCGGCCTCGTCTATAGTGCGCTGACCACGGCGCTGGCGTCCGGCTCCGCCGCGCGCGGCGCGTTGGCGATGCTGGCCTTCGGCCTCGGCACGCTGCCCAACCTGCTGCTGGCGGGCCTGCTGCTGGCGCGTTTCCGGCGCTTCGCGCAGGCGCCGGCCACGCGCATGGCTTCCGGCCTGCTGGTGCTGGGATTCGGCTGCTACGGGCTGTTCAATTTCTGGCGTACGCTCGCGCTCTGATAGCGCCGCGGGCGCCCCGCCTCGTCGCAGGCGGTTTCCGGTGAGATAATCAGGGTTCGCTAATATTTTTCCCGGAGAAAGAGCATGGCGGTTAGTCCCCACGAACTGGTCATCGAGGCCAAGGCGCAGATCAAGGAAGTCGGCACCGCCGACGCGCAGGCGCTGCTCGGCAAGCGCCTAGTCATCGACGTGCGCGAGTACGACGAATACGCGGCGGGCCACCTGCCCGGCGCCATCAACATTCCGCGCGGCGTGCTGGAGTTCAAGATCGGCATGGTGCCCGAGTGCGCAAACAAGAGCGGCGCCTTCCTGATCTACTGCCGCACCAGCGGGCGGGCGGCGCTGTCGACGGTGCAGTTGCAGAAGATCGGCTATACCGATGTCGTATCCATGGCCGGCGGCTTCGAGGTCTGGAACACCGAAGGCCGGCCGACCGAAAAGCCGGAGCCGATCAACTTCGAGTGATGCCATGACCGCAGCGATCGGCGCCGGCGCCGAGCCGAAAACAATCGAGCTTGCCCTTGGCGGCATGACCTGCGCATCTTGCGCGGCGCGCATCGAAAGACAGCTTAACAAGCTTCCTGGCGTCGAGGCGGTGGTGAACCTGGCGGCCGAAAAGGCGCACGTGCGCTATGTGCCGGGCTTGGCTGGGCCGGAATTGCTGGTGGCGACGGTCGTCAAGACCGGCTTCACGGCCAGCGTTTCGACGTCGGATACGCATGCCGAGGAAAAGGCGCGCAAGCTCGCCGCCTATCGCCAGGAAGTCCGCCGTTTCTGGATCGCCGCCGCGCTGACGCTGCCGCTGGTCGGGCAGATGATTTTCATGGCCGGCAGCGGCATGACGCACGGCGAGCCGCTGCCGCGCTGGCTGCAACTGCTGCTGGCCACACCCGTGCAGTTCTGGATCGGCTGGCGCTTCTACGTCGGCGGCTTCAATGCGTTGCGCGGCGGCAGCGGCAACATGGATGTGCTGGTCGCGCTCGGCACCAGCATGGCCTGGTTCTACAGCGCGGCGGTGACGCTGGCGGGGCTCGGCCACCTGCACGTCTATTTCGAAGCGTCGGCGACCGTCATCACGCTGGTGTTGCTGGGCAAGATCCTCGAAGCGCGTGCCAAGGCCAAGACCTCGGCGGCCATCGAAGCCCTGGCCAAACTGCAGCCGCAGACGGCGCGCGTGGAACGCGACGGGCAACTGGTC
>DAIEEM010000240.1 GCA_027325905.1 Rhodocyclaceae bacterium | reverse complement strand
ATCAAGGCCTGGGGCCGCGAATTCGGCTTTCAGAACGTGGGAATTGCCGATACCGATCTGTCGAGCGCAGAAACGCATCTGGCCACGTGGCTCGACAAGGGATGGCATGGCGAGATGGATTATATGGCGCGCCACGGCATGAAACGCGCACGGCCGGCGGAACTGGTGCCGGGCACGCGCAGCGCGATCGTCGCGCGCATGAATTATCTGCCGGCCGGAAAAGATCAACAGGAGCAGTCGGCAGGACGCCCTGCCGCTTCGCCGATTTGTGACAACCATGAGGCGAGGCGGGAGGGCGCCCTGCCGGCTGCGGCGGACACCGCCAAAGGACGAGCAGAAATCTCCCGCTACGCCCGAGGCCGCGACTACCACAAGATCCTGCGCCATCGCCTGCAAAAACTCGCCGACCGCATCGTCGCCGAAATCGGCCCCTTCGCCCATCGCGTGTTCACCGATTCGGCGCCGGTGATGGAAGTCGAACTCGCCGTCCGTGCCGGCCTCGGCTGGCGCGGCAAGCACACGCTGCTGCTGTCGCGCGACGCCGGCTCATGGTTCTTCCTCGGCGAGGTCTTCGTAGACCTGCCGCTGCCGGCCGACGCGCCGACGACGGAGCATTGCGGCAGTTGCCGCGCCTGCCTCGACGCCTGCCCGACGGGCGCCATCGTCGCGCCCTACCGCGTCGATGCGCGCCGCTGCATCTCCTACCTGACCATCGAACTCAAGGGCAGCATCCCGCGGGAATTGCGCTCGCCGATCGGCAACCGCGTCTATGGCTGCGACGACTGCCAGCGCTGCTGCCCATGGAACCGCGGCGCACCAGCCACGAAAGAGGACGCTTTCGCCGTGCGCCACGGCCTCGACCGCGCGACCCTCGTCGAACTGTTCGCCTGGTCGCAAGCCGAGTTCGAGACGAAGCTCGCCGGCAGCGCGATACGCCGCATCGGCCATGAGCGCTGGCTGCGCAATCTCGCGGTGGGACTGGGCAATGCGCCGACGACGTCCGCCGTCGTCACCGCGCTGGCAGCGCGGCGCGACGATCCTTCAGCGCTGGTGCGCGAGCACGTCCTGTGGGCGCTCGCCCGCCATCAGGGCCCGGCGGCCACCGGGCGCGACGGATCGGCGCACCACTCGCTCCACGACCCGGCGTAGAGCTTCGATCCGGACAGCCCGGCGACTTCCATCGCCAGCACGTTGTGACAGGCCGTCACGCCCGAACCGCACTGCTGGACGACCGCGGCGGGCGGCCGCCCGGCCAGCAGCGCCTCGAACTCCGCGCGCAGTTCGGCGGCCGACTTGAAATACACGCCGGCGTCGTCGAGATTGTCGAAAAAGAAACGATTGACGGCGCCGGGGATGTGGCCGCCGACGGGGTCGAGCGTTTCGTTCTGGCCGGCGAAGCGCTCTTCGCTGCGGGCGTCGAGCAACAGCATTTCGGGCTTGCCGAGCCGCGCCTGGACATAGGCCGCATCGACCACGCCGCCCTGCTCGCGCGCCGCCAGCGTCGTCGGCGCATAGCTCGGCACTGCGGCGTCGAGCGGCTGCTTGGCGCGCCGCCAGCCGGCGAGCCCGCCGTCGAGCACCGCCGCCTTGTCGTGGCCGATCCAGCGCAGCATCCACCACAGCCGCGAGGCGAAGGCGTTGCCTTCGTTGTCGTAGGCGACGACCTGCGTCTGCGGGCCGACGCCGCAGGCCGCCATCTTCGCGGCGAAAACCGCGGCATCCGGCAGCGGATGGCGGCCGTTCTTCCCCGTCTGCGCGCCAGAAAGGTCGCGGTCGAGATGCAGGAACAAGGCGCCGGGGATGTGTTCCTTGGCGTACGCCTTCTCGCCGTAGGCGGTGTCGCGCAAGTCGTGGCGGCAATCGAAGATGCGCCAGTCGGCGTCGCCGACATGGCCGGACAGTTCGGCGGCTGAAACCAGACAACTCATTCGAGCACCTCGGTCAGCCATTCGCGCGCATCGGCTTCGTCGTCGAAAACGCGCAAGTCGGCGGAAACGAACGCCTGCTCGAGCCACGCGGTCCAGGCCACCCATGGGCTGCCGGTGAGCACGGCGATGCGGCTGAATTCGTTCGGGTGGGCGCGGCTGAACTTGATTTCCTCGAGCACCATGTCGACCGTGAATTTCACCATCTCGCGCAAGTCGAAAAGCAGGTTGACCGGCTCGCCGAACTTCACCTCGAAATTGACGAGATGTTCGAATTCCTGGAAATCGGCGAGGGCGAATTCACCGAGAACGGTGACGGTGACGAGCTTGTCCTTGTGGTCGATGGCGATCATGGCGAATCCCTGTGGTTGTTACGGGCAAACTATAACCCAGTCCGCTGGCGCGAGTATGCCGGCGCGGCGGCGCTCCGCCAAAGCGCTAGCGCCGGGCCTTCACACCGGCCAGTGCCCGGCCAGGACACCCCGGTAGAACTCGTGAAAGTGCCGCATACCGTCTTCTGTCGGCGACTGGTAAGGGCCGACTT
>DAIEEM010000234.1 GCA_027325905.1 Rhodocyclaceae bacterium | reverse complement strand
GCGCGCAAACTGGGCGATGTCGGGCAACGGTTCATTGCGCGCCAGCAACCCGGACTCGAGGCGCAGCTCGCGAACCTTGCGGACGAGATCGCCTACAACAACCACGATGTGGACGATGGCCTGCGCTCGGGCCTGATCGCGCTCGAGCAACTTGAGGAAGTCAGCCTGTTCGCCCGGCACGCCGCCGAAACCCGCGCCGAATTCCCGGTCATTGCCGGGCGGCGGCTGATCCACGAAACGGTACGGCGCATGATCGATGCGTTGGTGACCGACCTCCTGGCCGAGTCGGCGCGGCGCATCGCGGCGTCGGCAGTGGCGACGCTGGACGACGTCCGTCGCGCGCCGCCGCTGATCGCGTTCACCGCGCCGATGAACGAAGAAAACCGGGCGCTCAAGCGCTTCCTCCACGACGCTCTTTACCGCCACGAACGGGTGCTGCGCGAAACCGACCAGGGGCGGCGCATCATCGAGGATTTGTTCCGCGCCTTCGGCGCCGAGCCCGGCCTGTTGCCGCAGCCATCCCAGGCGGCTGCGGACCGCGGCGCGCGCGCCATCGCCGATCATATCGCCGGCATGACCGACCGCTACGCGATCAGCGAACATCGGCGCCTTTGCCCGCCGCGGCGGCGCTGAGCGCGCCATTTATGGCTTTCGGCCGATCTCTGCTGCATCGCAACGTATTGAGTTCGAGGTCGAATCTCGGTATATTTATCAGTTCGCCCAAAGGGTTTACCTAAGGCCGGGGGAGGAGCGTACACCCCGGCTTTTTTGACGGCCGCGTGTCCCGCCAGGGGCCACCGCGGCGCCGCGACTGGAAGGAACGAAGTGATGGACCAGCTCGACATACCTCAGCGACAGGGGCTCTACGACTCCGCCTTCGAGCACGACGCTTGCGGCGTCGGCTTCGTCGCCCACATCAAGAACCGCCGAAGCCATGACATTGTCAAGCAGGGGCTGCAGATTCTCGAGAACCTGACCCACCGCGGCGCGACCGGCTACGACCCGTTGCTCGGCGACGGCGCCGGCATCGTCATCCAGTTGCCCGACGCCTTCCTGCGCGCCGAGGCGGCCAAGCACGGCATCGAACTGCCCGCCGCCGGCGACTATGCCTGCGGCAACGTCTTCCTGCCGCAATCGGCCAACGGCCGCGCCGCCTGCGAATCGGCGGTGGCGCGCATCGTCGTCGAGGAAGGGCAGGTCTTTCTCGGCTGGCGCGACGTGCCGCGCGACAATCGCGGCCTGGACCAGGCGGCGAAGGACGCCGAGCCTTTCATCCGCCAAGTGTTCATCGGCCGCGGCGCCGCCGCCGATCAGGACACCTTCGAGCGCAAGCTGTTCGTCGTCAGGAAGCGCGTCGAGCATGAGGTGCGCCGCCTGAAGCTTGCCGACGGCCGCCAGTTCTACGTTCCGACGCTGTCGTCGCGCACCATCGGCTACAAGGGCCTGCTGCTCGCGCACCAGGTCGGCGAATACTACGTCGACCTGCTCGACGAACGCGTTGTCTCGGCGCTGGCCCTGGTGCACCAGCGCTTCTCGACCAACACCTTCCCGACCTGGGACCTTGCCCATCCCTTCCGCATGATCGCCCACAACGGCGAGATCAACACCCTGCGCGGCAACATCAACTGGATGGCCGCGCGCCAGAAGGTGATGGCGTCGAAGAAGCTGGGTGCCGACCTCGACAAGCTGTGGCCGCTGATCGTCGACGGCCAGTCCGATTCGGCCTCCTTCGACAATGCGCTCGAACTGCTGGTGATGGGCGGCTATTCGCTGGCCCATGCCATGATGATGCTGATCCCGGAAGCCTGGGCCGGCAACCCGCTGATGGACGACGACCGCCGCGCCTTCTACGAATTCCATGCGCCCGTCATGGAGCCGTGGGACGGCCCCGCCGCCGTGGCGTTCACGGACGGCCGCCAGATCGGCGCCACGCTCGACAGGAATGGATTGCGGCCTGCACGTTACCTGGTTACCGAGGACGACGTCGTCCTGATGGCTTCCGAAATGGGCGTGCTCGACTTCCCGCAGGAGAAGATCGTCAAGAAGTGGCGCCTGCAGCCGGGCAAGATGCTGCTCATCGACCTTGAGCAAGGCCGCATCATCGACGACGCCGAGCTGAAGACGGCGATCGCCACCGAAGAGCCCTATCGCAAGTGGATCGAGGAGTCGCGCACCTTCGTTACCGACTTGCCGGCAGGCAAGCTGCTGGCCAAGATGAAGGCATCGCTGCTCGATACGCAGCAAGCCTTCGGCTATTCGGACGAGGACGTCAAGTTCATCCTCGACCCGATGCTGAAGAACGGCGAAGAGGCGATCGGCTCCATGGGCACCGACACTGCGCTGCCCGTGCTGTCGAACAAGAACAAGTCGCTCTACCTCTACTTCAAGCAACTGTTCGCGCAGGTGACGAATCCGCCGATCGACCCGATCCGCGAAGAGATCGTCATGTCGCTGACGTCCTTCGTCGGTCCGCGCCCCAACCTGATGGGCATTGCCGACAATGAGGACACATTGACGCCGCGTCTCGAATTGACGCAGCCGGTGCTTACCGACGACGACCTGGCGCGCCTGGTCGATGTCGACCGCCTGACCAAGGGCAGCTTCAAGTCGCTGCTGCTCGACATCACCTACCCGGTGGCCGAAGGCGGCGCCGGTTGCGAGGCGGCTCTGCGGCGCCTGGCCGCGGCGGCGGAGAAGTCGGTCGGCGACGGCTACAACGTCATCGTCCTGTCCGACCGCAAGCTGGCGTGCGACCGCGTCGCCGTCCCCGCGTTGCTGGCCTGTGCGTGCGTGCATCACCATCTGGTCAGGAACGGCTTGCGCACCAGCACCGGCTTGGTCGTCGATTCGGGCTCCGTGCGCGAAGTCCACCATTTCGCGCTGCTCGCCGGCTACGGCGCCGAAGCCGTTTGCCCGTGGCTCGTCTATGCGACCGCCAAGCACGTCGTCGGCGCCGAATACAAGACTGCCGTCAAGAACTACATCAAGGCGGTCGGCAAGGGCCTCAACAAGGTGATGTCCAAGATGGGTATCTCGACCTACCAGTCGTATTGCGGCTCGCAAATCTTCGAGGCGATCGGCCTCAACTCCGGCTTCGTCGCCAGGTACTTCCCCGGCACGGCCACGCAAGTCGAAGGCATCGGCCTCGCGGAAGTCGCGGAAGAGGCCGTGCGCACGCACGCCGCCGCTTTTTCGCTGGACCCGGTACTAGCGACGGAGCTCGATTGCGGCGGCGAATACGCCTTCCGCGTGCGCGGCGAAGCCCATATGTGGACGCCCGACAGCATCGCCAAGCTCCAGCATGCGACGCGCTCCGGTTCGGCCGCCACCTATGCCGAGTACGCCAAGCTCATCAACGACCAGAGCGAGCGCCTGATGACGCTGCGCGGCCTGTTCGATCTCAAGCCCGCCTGCACGCCCGTGCCGCTCGAGGAAGTCGAGCCGGCCAAGGAAATCGTCAAGCGTTTCGCCACCGGCGCCATGTCGCTCGGTTCGATCTCCACCGAAGCCCATACGACGCTGGCCGTCGCCATGAACCGCATCGGCGGCAGGTCGAACACCGGCGAAGGCGGCGAGGATCCGACGCGCTTCAAGCGCGTCCATGGCCGCAAGAAGCTCTCCGACCTCATCGGCAAGGATCGCGTCGCGCGCGATCTCGATCTCGAGGACGGCGACAGCCTGCGCTCCGCCATCAAGCAGGTGGCCTCCGGCCGCTTCGGCGTTACGGCGGAGTACCTGGCCAACGCCGACCAGTTGCAGATCAAGATGGCGCAGGGTGCGAAGCCTGGCGAAGGCGGCCAGTTGCCAGGCCACAAGGTTTCCGAGTACATCGGCTTCCTGCGCCACTCGGTGCCGGGCGTCGGCCTGATTTCGCCGCCGCCGCACCACGACATCTACTCGATCGAAGACCTTGCGCAACTGATCCACGACCTGAAGAACGCCAACGCCAAGGCCAGCGTTTCGGTCAAGCTGGTCTCCGAAGTCGGCGTCGGCACCGTCGCCGCCGGCGTGTCGAAAGCCAAGGCCGACCACGTCGTGATCTCCGGCTTCGACGGTGGCACCGGCGCATCGCCGATCTCGTCGATCAAGCACGCCGGCACCGCCTGGGAACTGGGCCTCGCCGAGACGCAGCAGACGCTGGTGCTCAACCGCCTGCGCGGCCGCATCCGCGTGCAGGTCGACGGCCAGATCAAGACCGGCCGCGACGTCGTCGTCGGCGCGCTGCTCGGCGCCGACGAGTTCGGCTTCGCCACCGCGCCGCTGGTCGTCTCGGGTTGCATCATGATGCGCAAGTGTCATCTCAACACCTGCCCGGTCGGCGTCGCCACGCAAGACCCGGAATTGCGCCGTCGCTTTACCGGCCAGCCCGAGCACGTCATCAACTTTTTCTTCTTCATCGCCGAAGAAGTCCGCCAGATCATGGCGCGGCTTGGCGTGCGCAAGTTCGACGAGCTCATCGGACGCACCGACCTGCTCGACACCAAGAAGGGCATCGAGCACTGGAAGGCGAAGGGACTCGACTTTTCGCGCATCTTCTACATGCCGCCGGTTCCGGCCGACGTCGCGCGCTCGCACAAGGAAGCGCAGGACCACGCGCTTGAGAAGGCGCTCGACCACAAGCTGGTGGAGCAGGCCAAGGCGGCGCTCGAACACAAGCAGAAGACGGCCATCGAAACGCCGATCCGCAGCGCCAATCGCACCGTCGGCACCATCCTGTCGTACGAAGTGGCGAAGCGCTATGGCCATGCCGGCCTGCCCGACGACACCATCCGCGTCAAGCTGACCGGCACGGCAGGGCAGAGCTTCGGCGCCTTCCTGGCGCACGGCATCACCCTCGAACTCACCGGCGAAGCCAACGACTACGTCGGCAAGGGGCTGTCGGGCGGCCGCATCGTCGTCAAGCCGCCGAAGGAATTCAAGGGCAAGCCGACCGAAAACATCATCGTCGGCAACACCGTGCTCTACGGCGCCACCGAAGGCGAAGTCTTCTTCCGCGGCGTCGCCGGCGAACGCTTCTGCGTGCGCAACTCCGGCGCGGCGGCGGTCGTCGAAGGTACCGGCGACCACGGCTGCGAGTACATGACCGGCGGCACCGTCGTCGTGCTCGGCCAGACCGGGCGCAACTTCGCGGCGGGCATGTCGGGCGGCGTCGCCTACGTGCTCGACGCCGACGGCGGCTTCGAGCAGCGCTGCAACAAGGCCATGGTCGCGCTCGAGAAGATCGTCCCGGCGGCAGAGCAGACGGATGAGAGCCTGCTGCATCGCGGCCAGGCCGACGAGACCCAGTTGAAGGCGATGATCGAACGCCATCGGCAACTTTCGGGCAGCGAAATCGCCGCGGCCATCCTCGCCGACTGGCCTGCCTACCGCGCCAAGTTCGTCAAGGTGTTCCCCAATGAATATCGCCGCGCGCTGAAAGAGATCGCCGCAGGCCAATTGAAGGAAGCAGCATAATGGGCAAGCCCACCGGATTCCTCGAATTCGAGCGTCAGGCGGAAAGCTACGAGCCGAAGGAACAAAGGCTCAAGCACTACCACGAGTTCGTCGCGCACCTCTCCGACGCCCAGGCCAAGACGCAGGGCGCGCGCTGCATGGACTGCGGCATTCCGTTCTGCAACAACGGCTGCCCGGTCAACAACATCATTCCGGACTGGAACGATCTCGTCTACAGGGGCAAGTGGGCGGAAGCCATAGAGGTGCTGCATTCGACCAACAATTTCCCCGAGTTCACCAGCCGCATCTGTCCGGCGCCGTGCGAATCCGCCTGCACGCTGGGCATCAATGCCGACCCGGTCGGCATCAAGTCGATCGAGCGCGCCATCATCGACAAGGCCGGCGAGAACGGCTGGGTGCAGCCGCAGCCGGCCGCCGCCAAGACGGGCAAGAAGGTGGCCGTCGTCGGCTCCGGCCCGGCCGGCCTGGCCGCTGCGCAGCAACTCGCGCGCGTGGGGCACGACGTCACGGTGTTCGAGAAGAACGACCGCGTCGGCGGCCTGCTGCGCTACGGCATCCCCGACTT
>DAIEEM010000231.1 GCA_027325905.1 Rhodocyclaceae bacterium | reverse complement strand
GTGAAGCCGAACTGATCTGCACCGTCCGCAAACTGGAAGACTAAGATGTCGGCCGTCATCCACCCGACCGCGTTGATTGACGCGCGCGCGCAGCTCGGCGCGAACATCAGCATCGGCGCCTATTCGATTATCGGACCCGATGTGGAAATCGGCGATAACACCTGGGTCGGCCCGCACGTCGTCATCAACGGCCCGACGCGCATCGGACGCGACAACCGCATCTTCCAGTTCGCTTCGCTGGGCGAGCAGCCACAGGACAAGAAATACGCCGGCGAGCCGACGACGCTCGAAATCGGCGACCGCAACACCATCCGCGAGTTTTGCACCTTCAACTGCGGCACCGCTCAGGACGTCGGCGTCACCCGCCTGGGCGACGACAACTGGATCATGGCCTACGTGCATTTGGCGCACGACTGCCAGATCGGCAATCGCACCATCTTCGCCAACAATGCGCAACTGGCAGGTCACGTGCACGTCGGCGACTGGGCGATCCTCGGCGGCTTCACCGTCGTGCACCAGTTCGTGCGCATCGGCGCCCACAGCATGACGGCGATGGGGACCATCCTGCTGCAGGACTTGCCGCCTTACGTCACCGCCGCCGGCAACCCGTCGGCGCCGCACGGCATCAACAGCGAAGGCTTGAAGCGCCGCGGCTTTTCGTCGGCTGGCATCATGGCCATCAAGCGTGCCTACAAGACCGTCTACAAATCCGGCCTCAAGCTCGAAGAAGCGCTGGCTGCCCTCGCGCCCGAAGTCGAGAAGGTCGCCGAACTCGCGCCTTTCGCCGACTTCCTGGCACAGCCGGGCCGCGGCATCATCCGCTGAATGTCCATGCGCATCGCAATGGTGGCCGGCGAAGCCTCCGGCGATCTCCTGGCCGCGCACCTGATCGCCGCGCTCAAGCAGAAATTGCCCGACGCCCGTTTCGTCGGCATCGGCGGTCCCAAGATGCAGCGCGAAGGGCTGGAAGCCTGGTGGCCGGCCGAGAAGCTCGCCGTGCGCGGCTATGCCGAAGTGCTGCGCCACTACCGCGAAATCGCCGGCATCCGCCGCCAGCTAATTTCCCGCCTGATCAAAGAGAAACCGGACGTCTTCATCGGCATCGACGCGCCCGATTTCAACCTCGCGGTCGAGAGAAAGCTCAAGGCCCGCGGCATACCGGCCATTCACTACGTCAGTCCCTCGGTCTGGGCCTGGCGCGGCGGCCGCGTCGACAAGATCGGCCGCGCCGTCAGCCACATGCTGGCGATGTTCCCGTTCGAGCCGGCGATCTACGAAAGCCGCCGCATCCCGGTCAGCTACGTCGGCCATCCGCTCGCCGACGTCTTTCCGCTCGAAGGCGGCCGCGCCGCCGCCCGCGCCCGGCTGGAATTGGCTGACGACCAGGCGATCTTCGCGCTGCTGCCCGGCAGCCGCCAATCCGAACTCCAGTACATGGGCGAACTCTTCATCGAGACGGCGAAGCGGCTGCACGAACGCTTTCCCGCGGCGCTGTTCCTGGTACCGCTGGTGTCGCGCGAGACGCGCAACCAGTTCGAAGAGGCCTTGTGGAAAGTCGGCGCGCAGGAACTGCCGATCAAGATGCTTTTCGGCCACGCCCAGGATGCGCTGGCCGCCGCCGACTGCGCGCTGGTCGCCAGCGGCACGGCGACGCTCGAAGCAGCCCTGCTGAAGACGCCCATGGTGATCGCCTATCGCATGTCGCCGTGGTCGTGGCGGCTGATGAAACGCATGCGCTACCAGCCCTGGGTTGGGCTGCCGAACATCCTCGCCGGCCGTTTCGTCGTGCCTGAATTCCTCCAGGACGAGGCCACGCCCGACAACCTGGCGCAGGCGCTCGGCAACCTCCTTGTCGATGCGCCGGTGCGCGCGCGACTCGAAGCCGTGTTCGACGGCATTCATCGCCAGTTGCGGCAGGGCACGGCGGAGAAGGCGGCCGCCGCCATCCTGCCCTACCTGGCGCCGGCATGAGTATCTGCGGCGTCGACGAGGCAGGGCGCGGGCCGCTGGCCGGCCCGGTCTATGCGGCGGCGGTGATCCTCGATCCTTCGCGCCCCATCGTCGGCCTGGACGATTCAAAGAAGCTCTCCGAGAAAAAGCGCGATCGGCTCGCCGTCGAGATCAAGGCGAACGCGCTGGCCTGGGCGCTGGGTTGGGCCTCGGTCGAAGAGATCGACCGCATCAACATCTTCCAGGCCACGCTGCTGGCGATGCAGCGGGCAGTGGCGGGCCTCTCCGTTGCGCCGACGGAAATCCTCGTCGACGGCAACCGTCTGCCGCGCTTCGATTTCCCCGCGCGCGCCATCATCGGCGGCGACGCGACGGTCGCCGAGATTTCCGCAGCGTCCATCCTGGCGAAGACTTCGCGCGATGCCGAGATGATGAAGCTGCATGCGCTCGCGCCCGAATACGGCCTCGACCGCCACAAGGGCTACGGCACCGCCGCCCACCTGGAGGCGCTGCGCATGCACGGCGCCGCCGACTTCCATCGCCGCAGCTTCGCTCCCGTCAGGGACGTGCTGGCGCAACGCACCTAGGTCAAGACCATGAAAGCCATCGCTTCAAGAGACAACCCGACGTTCAAGGCGCTACGGCTGCTGGCGAAGGATGGCCGCGAGCAGCAGCGGCTGCGCCGCGCCGTGATCGACGGCGTGCATCTCGTCGCCGAATACCGGGCGCGGGTGGGGCTGCCGCTGCAGCTCGTGGTCAGCGAAAGCGGCGAACGCCACGCCGAAGTGCAGGCCGTGCTGGCCGCGCACGAAGGCGTCGAGACCCTGTGCCTGCGCGATTCCTTGTTCAGCGAGATCAGCGGTGCGGCCAGTCCCGTCGGGCTGCTGGCGACGATCGCCATCCCGGATGCGCCGACGTCGCCGCTGGCGGCGTCGTGCGTGCTGCTCGAAGGCATCCAGGATGCCGGCAACGTCGGCGCCATCTTGCGCACCGCCGCGGCGGCCGGCGTGCGCGACGTCGTCCTCGGGCCCGGCTGCGCCGGCGCCTGGACCATGCGCGTGCTGCGCGCGGCGCAGGGCGCCCATTTCGGTTTGGCCATCCGCGAGCACGAGAATCTTGCCGAGCTGACGCAGCAGTATGGCGGTCTCAGCGTGGCGACGCTGGTCAGCGGCGGAACGTCGCTCTACGAACTCGATCTGCGCGGCCCGGTGGCGTGGATTTTCGGCAACGAAGGCGCCGGCGTTTCGCCGACGCTTGCCGCCGTCGCCAAGGCACGCACCACCATCCCGATGGCATCGGGCAGCGAATCGCTCAACGTCGCCGCCGCCGCCGCGATCTGTCTTTTCGAGGCGGTACGCCAGCGAAAATTGGCGTAGGCTCAAACCAAACCGTCGCTCGTGTGGCGCCGCCGCGCGCAGGCCAAGGGCATGGCCGCCGCCTCATGCGCTCGCGCCCTTCGGGTTCC
>DAIEEM010000213.1 GCA_027325905.1 Rhodocyclaceae bacterium | reverse complement strand
TCCTGATGGGCTTCATCAACGCCGCGGCGATGATCATCGGCCTGTCGCAATTGCCGACGCTACTGGGTATTCCGGCGCGGCAGTCGGAACACTTCCTCGTCGACATCTGGCAGGTGCTGGCCAACATCGACGCTGTGCACGAACTGTCGCTGGCTTTCGGCGTCTCGGCCTTGCTGATGCTTTTCGCCTTCCGGCGCTTTGCGCCGAAGGCGCCGGGCGTGCTCGTCACCGTGGCGCTGCTGACATGGGTCAGCGCCACGCTCGGCTACGCCGGCATGGGCGGCCGGGTGGTAGGCGCCGTGCCGGCCGGCCTGCCGAGCCTGTCGCTGCCCCCGCTCGACTGGAGCGCCAGCGTGGCGCTGCTGCCGGCCGGCTTCGTCATCGCCCTGATCAGCTTCATGGAAGCGATGTCGAGCGCCAAGGTCATCGCCATCCGCACCCGCGCGCCATGGAACGAGAACAAGGAACTGATCGGCCAGGGCCTGGCGAAGGTCGCAGCGGCCTTCTGCCACTCGATGCCGGTAAGCGGTTCCTTCTCGCGCTCGGCACTGAACCTGGCCTCGGACGCGCGCACCGCGCTGTCTTCGGTGATCTCGGCGATCTGCGTCCTACTGGCGCTGCTGTTCTTCACGTCGACGCTCTACCATCTGCCCAAGCCGGTGTTGGCGGCGATCATCATGATGGCCGTGATGGGCCTGATCAATTTCGGCGCCATCCGCAACGCCTGGGCGGCCAACCGCGACGACGGCATCGCCGCCGTCGTCACCTTCGTCGCCACGCTCGCTTTCGCTCCCAACATCCAGAACGGCATCGTCACCGGCATCATACTGTCGCTGGCGCTGCTGCTCTACCGCATGATGCGCCCGCACGTCGCCAGCCTCGGCCTGCACGCAAACGGCACGCTGCGCGACGCCCAGCGCCACGACTTGGCGCCGTTGCACCCGAAACTGGCCGCCATGCGTTTCGACGGCGCGCTGCGCTTCGTCAACGTCTCGTACTTCGAGGATGCGCTGCTGGGCCAGGAACGCGACCATCCGAACGTCGCTTGCATCCTCGTCAAGGCGAGCGGCATCAACGATCTCGACGCCTCGGGCGTCGACATGCTGAAGAACCTGGTCGCCCGTTTCCGCGCCAACGGCATCACCCTGGCGTTCAGCGGCCTCAAGAAGCAAGTGCAGGAAGTCATGGAGCGCACAGGGCTGGTGGCCACGATCGGCGCCGACAACCTCTTCGCCACCGACCGCGAGGCCCTCGACACGCTGCTGGAACGCCTGAACGGATCCTGAGGGCAGCGGCGGTGCATCGATTTCGCCGACAACAAGCCCCGAGATCCCGCGCGCGCCCGACCCTGATAGCGCGCCCTACTTACCTTTGACCGTGCCTTTGACCAGGGCCTCCGGACTCGAGCGCATGCGCAGCTTGGCTTGCAGTTCGGACTTGTTGGTGGCCGTCACCTGCTTGCCGAAGGCGTCGCGCTCCGCCGTCCCCCGCTTGGTCGCCTCGATGGACTTGATGCAGCGCCAGCGCTTGCCGCCCTTGGTTTCGATCTGGCGCATTTCTTCGCGCGGGTGATGAGTGCCGCAGTGATAGCAGTAGGCGGTTGAGGACATGGGAAGACGGCGAAAATGGGCCGAGAAGACCTAGACACGCCATTGTAGCCAATTTGGGTACGGTACTCGCAATTCCAGCACGGTTAAAGGCGCCGGCGATATCGCCCGTCAGCCGCGCCGCCAAGTCGTGCCTTGCGGCGAATCTTCCAGCACTATCCCCAGGCTCTTAAGTTCGTCGCGGATGCGGTCGGCCGTGGCGAAATTCCTCTCCTTCTTCGCCGCCAGGCGGGCGGCGATGCGGGCGTCGATGTTGGCGGCGGCAAGCCCCGCCTCCGCGGCCGGCAGCGCCTGTAGGAACTCGACCGGGTCGCGCTGCAACAAGCCGAGGATGGCGGCCAGGCCTTTCAGTTGCGCCGCCAGCGCCGGATCGCGCGTGCGGTTGAGTTCGTTGGCGATGTCGAAGAGCACCGCTACCGCCTCGGGCGTGCCGAAATCGTCGTCCATGGCATCGCGGAAACGGCAGGCGTGGCCCTCGTCCCAGTCGACGCGCGCCGCACCGCCAAAGCCCTTCAGCGCCGTATAGAGCCGCGACAAGGCATTGCGCGCGTCGTCGAGATGGGCATCGGAGTAGTTGAGCGGGCTGCGGTAATGGGCGCGCAGGATGAAGAAACGCACTACTTCGGCATGGTACTTCTTCAGCACTTCGCGGATGGTGAAGAAGTTGCCGAGCGACTTCGACATCTTCTCGTCGTCGACGCGCACGAAGCCATTGTGCATCCAGTAGTTGACGAAGGTCTTGCCGTGGGCGCCCTCCGACTGGGCGATCTCGTTCTCGTGGTGAGGAAACTGGAGATCCTGGCCGCCGCCGTGGATGTCGAAATGCGGGCCGAGCAGATCCGAACTCATCGCCGAGCACTCGATGTGCCAGCCGGGCCGCCCTTTTCCCCAGGGCGAATCCCACTTGACCTCTGCCGGCTCGTCGTCCTTGGCGTGCTTCCACAGCACGAAGTCGAGCGGATCGTGCTTGGCGGCGTCGACATCGACGCGCTCGCCGGCGCGCAGGTCTTCGAGCGACTTGCCCGAGAGCTTGCCGTAGCCGGGAAACTTGCGCACCGCATAGCAGACGTCGCGGTTGCCGGCGACGTAAGCCAGGCCGCGATTTTCGAGCGCGCCGACGATGCCGTGCATCTGCGGCACGTAATCGGTGGCGCGCGGAGTATGGTCGGGCGTCAGGATGCCCAGCGCGGCCGTGTCTTCATCCATGTAGCGGGTGAAGCGCGTGGTCAGCTGCGAAATCGTCTCGCCGTTTTCCACGGCGCGGCGAATGATCTTGTCATCAATGTCCGTAATGT
>DAIEEM010000196.1 GCA_027325905.1 Rhodocyclaceae bacterium | reverse complement strand
GACCGCAAATACGGCACGGGTGTGCGCGGTGGCGCGCGCCTGTTCGGCGGCGGCATGGGCGCGGAGGCAGTGCGCGAGCTGATCGTGCGCATGGAGCTCGACGAGCTCGCCCAGAAGCTGCACAGCGAGGTCCGCACCACCAGCGGCCGCAGCTCGGGCGGCAGCACCGGCAGCACTTCCAGCACCATCCACTCGGGCTTGATGCCGGAGGCAAGGAAACCCTCGAGCACCTTCAGGCGCTTGGCGTACTTCTTGATCTTTGCCTCGGAACCGGTGGTTTCGAGATCCTTGCGCAGGGTCTCGACTTCACGCGGCAGGTCGATGGTGCGCAACAGTTCGCGCACGCCTTCGGCGCCCATCACGGCGGAGAAATCGTCGCCGTATTCCTCGACCTTGGCGAGGTAGTCGTCCTCGGTCAGCAGTTGGGCGCGCGCCAGCGGCGTCATGCCCGGATCGACGACGACGAAGGCTTCGAAATAGAGCACGCGCTCGATGTCGCGCAGGGTCATGTCGAGCACCATGCCGAGGCGGCTCGGCAAGCTCTTCAGGAACCAGATGTGCGCCGTCGGGCTGGCCAGCTCGATGTGGCCCATGCGCTCGCGGCGCACCTTGGCCTGCGTGACTTCGACGCCGCACTTTTCGCAGATGACGCCGCGGTGCTTCAAGCGCTTGTACTTGCCGCACAGGCACTCATAGTCCTTGACCGGGCCGAAGATCTTGGCGCAGAAAAGGCCGTCGCGCTCGGGCTTGAAGGTGCGGTAGTTGATGGTCTCCGGCTTCTTGACCTCGCCGTAGGACCACGAGCGGATTTTTTCCGGCGAAGCCAGCGCGATGGTGATCGCGTCGAACTCCTCCTCGCTCGGCAGGTTTTGCTTGAACAGGTCGGCAAACAAGCTTTTCATGTTTCACTCCATCCTGGCATAAGCCGGAATCAATAACGGTCCAGATCAATGTCGATCGCCAGCGAACGGATTTCCTTCACCAGCACGTTGAAGGACTCCGGCATGCCGGCGTCGATCTTGTGCTCGCCCTTGACGATGTTTTCGTAGACCTTGGTGCGGCCATTGACGTCGTCCGACTTGACGGTCAGCATTTCCTGCAGCGTGTAGGAAGCGCCGTAGGCTTCCAGCGCCCACACTTCCATTTCGCCGAAACGCTGGCCGCCGAATTGCGCCTTGCCGCCGAGCGGCTGTTGCGTCACCAGGCTGTAGGGGCCGGTCGAACGCGCGTGCATCTTGTCGTCGACCAGGTGGTGCAGCTTCAGCACGTGCATGTAGCCGACCGTGACGGGGCGTTCGAACGCCTCGCCGGTGCGGCCGTCGTGCAACGTCGCCTGCGTCCGCGTCTCGGTCAGGCCCTTGGCCTTCGCGATGTCGTCCGGGTAGGCGAGCTTCAGCATCGCGCGGATCTCTTCTTCGGCCGCGCCGTCGAACACCGGCGTCGCGAACGGCACGCCCTTGCTCAGGTTGCCGGCCATCTCGATGACTTCGGCGTCGCTCAGGTCGTTCAGGCGCTCGCCCTTGCCGCCCGACTTGTTGTACAGCTCGTCGAGGAACTTGCGGATCTCTGCCACCTTGATCTGCTCGCGCAGCATCGTCTCGATGCG
>DAIEEM010000157.1 GCA_027325905.1 Rhodocyclaceae bacterium | reverse complement strand
TGGCGCCGACGAAATCGCGGGCGGGCGCCTGGGCTGCGGCCTCGGCGCGCGTCGCAGCGAGCGGCTTTGCCGCCTTCGCGGCGGCGACTTCTTCGCGCTTGACGGAGAGAATCTTGCCGAGAATGTCGTTGCCTGCGGCCGGCCTGTCGGCCTTCACCTGCGCTTCGTGCGCGTCGGCCGGCGCCGAAACTTCGCTGGCGCCCGTTTTCATGCGCAGCGCTGCGTGAATTGCACGAACTCGTCGAGCTTCTTCCTCGCCGCGCCGCTGGCGATGGCTTCGCGGGCGAGGGCGATGCCGGCGCCGATGGAGTCGGCCTTGTTGGCGGCGTAAAGGGCAGTGCCGGCGTTGAGCGTGACGATCTCGCGCGGTGTGCCGGGCCGGTTCTCCAGTGCGCCGATCAGCATGGTCTTGGACTCCGCGGCGTCGGCGACGCGTAGGCTGCGGTTGGAAACCATCTGCAAGCCGAAGTCCTCGGGATGGATTTCGTATTCGCGGACCTCATTGTTCTTGAGTTCGCCGACTAAGGTGGCGGCGCCGAGCGAGACTTCGTCCATGCCGTCCTTGCCCCAGACCACCAGCACGTGGTCGGCGCCGAGGCGCTGCATGACGCGCACCTGGATGCCGACGAGGTCGGGATGGAACACGCCCATCAGCGTGTTCGGTGCGCCGGCCGGGTTGGTGAGCGGGCCGAGGATGTTGAAGATGGTGCGCACGCCCATTTCCTTGCGCACCGGGGCGACGTTTTTCATCGCCGGGTGGTGGTTGGGCGCGAACATGAAGCCCATGCCGACGGCGGCGATGCATTCGGCGACTTGTCCCGCGTTCAGCGTGATCTTCGCGCCGAGCGCTTCGAGCACGTCGGCCGATCCCGACTTGGACGAGACGCTGCGCCCGCCGTGCTTGGCGACGGTGGCGCCGGCCGCCGCGGCGACGAAGGCCGAGGCGGTGGAGATGTTGAAGGTGTGCGCCGAGTCGCCGCCGGTGCCGACGATGTCGACGAAATGCGGGTCGTGCGGCGCGGCGACCTTGGTGCACAGTTCGCGCATCACCAGCGCCGCGGCGGCGATCTCGCCGATGGTTTCCTTCTTCGTGCGCAGGCCGGCGAGGATGGCCGCCGTCATCACCGGCGAGACTTCGCCGGCCATGATCAGCCGCATCAGGTGCAGCATTTCGTCGTGGAAGATTTCGCGGTGCTCGATGGTGCGCTGGAGCGCTTCCTGCGGCGCAATCATCAGCGGACTCCCTTGATGAAGTTGGCGAGCAGGTCGTGACCGCGCTCGGTCATGATGGATTCGGGATGGAACTGCACGCCCTCGACCGCAAACTTTTTGTGGCGCACGCCCATGATTTCGCCATCCGCGGTCCAGGCGGTGATTCCCAGGCAATCCGGCAGCGTCGCGCGCTCGATGGCGAGCGAATGGTAGCGCGTCGCCGTGAGCGGGTTGGACAGCCCCTTGAATACGCCCTTGTCCAGGTGATGCACCGGCGAAAGCTTGCCGTGCATGGGCTTGGCGGCATGGACGATGCGCCCGCCGAAGGCTTCGCCGATGGCCTGGTGGCCGAGGCAGACGCCGAGCAGCGGAATCTTCCCGGCGAACTCCCTGATCGCCGCCACCGAGATGCCGGCCTGCGCCGGTGCGCACGGACCCGGCGAGATGACGATGCGCGCCGGCTGCATCGCCGCGATTTCCTTCAGCGTGATCGCATCGTTGCGATAGACGCGGACGTCTTCGCCGAGTTCGCCGAAATACTGCACCAGGTTATAGGTGAAGGAGTCGTAGTTGTCGATCATCAGCAGCATGTTCGTCTCCTTCACTCGAAGCGCGTGTCGAGGCCGCTTTCGGCCATCTCGGCGGCGCGCAGCAGCGCCTTCGCCTTGTTCTGCGTCTCGACCCATTCGGCGTCGGGATCGGAGTCGGCGACGATGCCGGCTCCGGCCTGGACGTAAATGCGGCCGCCCTTGACGACGGCGGTGCGGATGGCGATGGCGAGGTCCATGTCGCCGTTGAAGCCGAGGTAGCCGACGGCGCCGGCGTAGATGCCGCGCTTGGTCGGCTCCAGTTCGTCGATGATTTCCATCG
This sequence comes from Rhodocyclaceae bacterium, assembly GCA_027325905.1. GTDB lineage: Bacteria > Pseudomonadota > Gammaproteobacteria > Burkholderiales > Rhodocyclaceae > Nitricoxidireducens. The sequence goes on along the minus strand of DAIEEM010000157.1, from coordinate 1,312 downwards.
CCCGCACCTTGGGCGCGCCGGAGACGGTGCCGGCCGGGAAGGTGGCCTTGAGCACCGACACCGGGCCTTCGTCGTCCTTCAACTGGGCCTCGACGTTGGAGACGATGTGCATGACATGGGAATAACGCTCGATGACGTACTGTTCCGTGACTTTCACCGTGCCGGTTTTGGCGACGCGGCCGACGTCGTTGCGGCCGAGGTCGAGCAGTTGTAGGTGCTCGGCGCGTTCCTTTTCGTCGGCGAGCAGCTCGGCGGCGAGCGCCGCATCCTCCTCGGGCGTGGCGCCGCGCTTGCGCGTGCCGGCGATGGGGCGGCCGGTGACGACGCCGTCTTCGAGGCGCACCAGGATTTCCGGCGAGGCGCCGACGACGTGGAAGTCGTCGAAGTCGAAATAGAACATGTAGGGCGACGGGTTGAGCGAGCGCAGGCTGCGATAGAGCGCCAGCGGATGCGCATGGAACGGCTTGCTCATGCGCTGCGACAGCACCACCTGCATGACGTCGCCGTCGACGATGTACTGCTTGGCCTTGCGCACGGCAGCCTTGAAGGCTTCCTCGCCGAATTCCGATTCGGCCGGCTCGCCGGCGACTGCCGCATCGACGGGAATGCATACCGGCTCGCGCAGCTTGGCCAGCAATTCTTTCAGCCGTGCCTGTGCCTGCTTCCAGGCGCCGGGGAAACCGGGCTCGGCGAAGACGACCAGGGTGAGCTTGCCCGAGAGGTTGTCGACGATGGCGATTTCTTCCGAGAGCGTGAGCAGGATGTCGGGCGTGCCGAGCGGATCGGGCTTGGAGACGTTGGCGAGCTTCGGCTCGATGGCGCGCACCGTGTCGTAGCCGAAGACGCCGACCAGGCCGCCGCAGAAGCGCGGCAGGCCTTTCAAGTCCGGCACCTTGAAGCGCGCCATGAATTCGGAGACGAAGGACATCGGGTTGGTATGCTCGCGCCGCTCGGCGACGCGGTTGCCGGTGAGCAGCATGATGGTCGAGCCGTACACGGCGATGCGCGTGGTGCAGCCGATGCCGATGAAGGAATAGCGGCCGAAGCGCTCGCCGCCCTGCACGGATTCGAGGAGATACGAATAGGGCCCGCCGGCCAGCTTGAGGTAGATCGACAACGGCGTGTCGAGGTCGGCGAACGTTTCGAGGGTGACGGGGATGCGGTTATAGCCGGCCGCGGCCAGGCGATTGAATTCGGATTCGGTCATGATGGACTCCACTACGGAACGCTAACGAAAAGTCGGCGCTGGCGATACGGTGCCAGCGCGGGGCGAAGCGACTAGCGCCAGGGGCGCCAGGGCCAGGCCTCCGCC
>DAIEEM010000153.1 GCA_027325905.1 Rhodocyclaceae bacterium | reverse complement strand
GTCGTCGAGATCGAACAGCCACACGCGGCGACTGGCATGATTGTGATACTGCATACGCTATAGGTGCGTCATAGCCCTTTATGCGCTGGGGAGCCGCTAGTAACTCTGCTGGGTATCACGCCATCAAGTCCATTCGACGTGCCCCGATTGCGTTCTGAAGACGCGCAAGCACGGCTCAATGGCTGCGGATCATGGTGCCGTAGGCCTGGTCGGTGAGGATTTCCAGGAGTAGCGCATGTTCGACGCGGCCGTCGATGATATGCACGCTCTTCACCCCGCTGCGGGCGGCATCGAGCGCGGAACCGATCTTCGGCAGCATGCCGCCGGAGAGCGTGCCGTCCGCCACCATGGCGTCGATTTCCTTGGGCGTGACGCCGGTGAGCAGTTCGCCCGCCTGATTCAGCACGCCGGGCGTGTTGGTCAGCAGCACCAGCTTCTCGGCCTTCAGCACTTCGGCGATCTTGCCGGCGACGACGTCGGCGTTGATGTTGTAGGTCTCGCCGTCGGAGCCGACGCCGATCGGGGCGATGACGGGAATGAAGGCGCCGGTGTCGAGCAGGGTGATCAGCGAGGGATCGATGGCGACGATGTCGCCGACCTGGCCGATGTCGATCATGTCCTCGGGATTGTCCTTGTGCGGCATCAGCAGCTTCTTGGCGCGGATGAAGGAACCGTCCTTGCCGGTTAGCCCCACGGCCTTGCCGCCGGCCTGGTTGATCAGGTTCACCACTTCCTTGTTGACCTGGCCGCCGAGTACCATCTCGACGACTTCCATGGTCTCGGCGTCGGTGACGCGCATGCCCTGGACGAATTCGCCCTTCTTGCCGACGCGCGCCAGCAGGCTCTCGATCTGCGGCCCGCCGCCGTGCACGACCACAACGTTCATGCCGACCAGCTTGAGCAGAACGACGTCGCGCGCGAAGCACTGCTTGAGGCGTTCGTCGGTCATGGCGTTGCCGCCGTACTTGACGACGATGGTCCTGCCGTGGAAGCGCTTGATGTAGGGCAGAGCCTCGGCAAGGATGCCGGCCTTGGCTTGCGGCGGAATTTTTTCGCTCATGGTCGGATGGGCTGCGGAGTCCGGAAGGCCGGTATTCTAGAGCGAAAAAGGACATCGGTCCGAGGGACCGATGTCCGCACCGGCGATGGAACGACGATGCTTATTGAATCGTCAGCCGCTTGGATTGGGTGGCGGCCTTCTTCGGCAGCGTCAGCTCCAGCACGCCGTCGCTGAACTTGGCGCTGGACGCCGCATCGTCGATGTCCTGGCCGAGCTGGAAGCTGCGCGAAACCTTGCCGAAGCTGCGCTCGACGCGCAGCACGCGCTCCCCTTCCTTGGTTTCCTTTTCCTGCTTGCGCTCGGCGGTGATGGAAACCATCGCGCCGTCGACGTTGACGTGGATGTCCTCTTTCTTGATGCCGGGCATTTCGGCGTGCACGACGTAGGTACGCTCCTGCTCCTTGACGTCGATCTTGATGGTCGGCGCTTCGGCGGGGGCGCCGAATTCCACGGGGCGGACGAAAAATCCGCGGAAGAAGTCGTCGAGCGGGTCATAACGGGTCAGGCTGCTCATGATGTCCTCCTATGCGATGGCGTTGAACGGGCCTTGCGGCCTACAATGCCAACATATGAGCAAGGATGCGGAAAATCAAGGCGCCTCGATCTGCCAGCGCTGCGGCGGGCATTTCACCTGCGGCATGGGGGCGGGGCACGCCAAATGCTGGTGCGCCGACCTTCCGCACCTGCCGCCACCCGCCCCCGGCGCTGGCGGTTGCTTTTGTCCCGCATGCCTGCGCGAACTCCTCGTCGTGCCGGTGAATCAGCCGCGCTGACCCAGCATCAGGATGGCGTCGCGGTTGCTCCACGAAAAACACGCGGCGGCGGCCTCGCGCCAGGGCAGCCAGCGGTAGCCGAGGTGTTCGTCGGGGGCGATGCGTATCGCCGTTTTCGCCGGGACGCAAAGGCTGAAGACATGTTCGGTGTTGTGGGTGATGCCTGCGCCATAACGGTTGCGCCATTCGGCGAAAATCTCGAAGCGATTGGATAGCCGCCAGTCCGCGAAGCCCGCGGCAGCGGCGGCGATGCCGGTTTCTTCCGCCACCTCGCGCCGCGCCGTCTCGATCAAGGATTCGTCGCCTTCCTGGCTGCCGGTGACGGATTGCCAGAAGCCCGGATGCGACGCCCGTTCCAGCAGCAGCACGTCGAGCGCCGGCGTGTGGATGACGACGAGGACGGACACCGGCCTCTTCGCCGTCATGGGATATCGGGCAGCCAGTTGATGCCGTCGGCCTGCATTTCGACGAAGCACCAGAAGGGAATGCCTTGCTCGCGCCATTCGTCGGCCGCCTCTTCGAAGGTCTGCAGCGTGGTGACGAAGTCGGACTCGGCACGGCCGTGGATGCCGTCGCAATGCCGAAGCAAGACGAAATAGCCGTCGGCCGGGCGCCAAGCCATGTCGGCGAGGCAGTCCGCCAGTGCGTCGAAGTTGTGGCCGAACCAATTCGGGAAGGACATCGCCTTGCCGATGGCGCCGAGCATCTCGGCCTTGTCCTCGGCATGCGAAAGATCGATGCGGAACACCGCGAAGCCGATGCCTTCGGCGGCCTCGATCAGCGGATCCGGGGCGACCTGGGGCATGTGGTAGACGCCCGCCTTCGCGGTGTCGGACAGCACGGCCTGGTAGCGCTCGAGTTTGCTCATTCGCGGATGCGCCGAAAGGTCCGGTAATGGTCGTCGGTGTAGTAGCGTTCGTGCCGGCTACCTTCGATGATGCGCCGCGCGCCGCGGTTTCCCATTCCCGGCGTGGGTACGGTGTACTCGCGATAGTAGCCGCGCGGCATCGAAGGCAGGCGATGTTCGCGGTTGCCGAAAACGATGCCGTCGCGACTATAGGGGAAGGGGCCGGCGGCGGCGATCAGTTGCAGCGTCTGACGCGCTTGCGGCGGGAGGTCGCCGACCGCGACATCGCCGCCGTCCGCCGCGGCGATGCCGGCGACGGCAACCAGCAGCAGGAGCAGAATGCGTAGCCGGCGCGTCATGTCCGCGCCGCGCCGCGCCCCGAAGGAAGTCCCCTTCGGGGATCCCAAGAGGGCATGCGCCCCCTTGTGGGGGGCAGCGAACGAACGTGAGCGTGGGGGGCCACTAATCAGCCCTTGCCGACGTCGACCTGGGTTTCGACCTTCTGCCGCAAGCGGATGTGCAGTTCGCGCAACTGCTTTTCGTCGACGCTGGAAGGGGCATCGGTCAGCAGGCATTGCGCGCGCTGCGTCTTGGGGAAGGCGATGACGTCGCGGATCGATTCGGCGCCCGTCATCATCGTGACGATGCGGTCGAGGCCGAAGGCCAGCCCGCCGTGCGGCGGCGCGCCGTACTTGAGCGCATCGAGCAGGAAACCGAACTTGAGTTGCGCCTCTTGCGCGTCGATGCCCAGCGCGCGGAAGACTTTCGACTGCACTTCCTCGCGGTGGATACGCACCGAGCCGCCGCCGATCTCCCAGCCGTTCAGCGCCAGGTCGTAGGCCTTGGCGAGGCACTGCCCCGGATCGCTTTGCAGGAATTCCTCATGGCCGTCCTTGGGCGCAGTGAAGGGATGATGGCAGGCCGTC
>DAIEEM010000149.1 GCA_027325905.1 Rhodocyclaceae bacterium | reverse complement strand
CTCAGCGACGGGAATGAACTCGCCCGGCGCGATCAGGCCCTGTTCCGGATCCTGCCAGCGCACCAGGGCCTCCATGCCGCAGACGCACCCCTGGTGCAGGTCGACGAGCGGCTGGTAATGCAGGCGCAGTTCGCCGCCGTCGATGGCGCCGCGCAGGCGGTGTTCGAGCTTGAAGAAGCGCTCGGCCTCGGTGTTCATGCGCGGCATGAAGAACTGGAAGTTGTTGCGGCCCTGGTCCTTGGCGTGATACATCGCCGTGTCGGCGTTCTTCATCAGCGCATAGACGTCGGCGCCGTCCTCAGGATAGAGGCTGATGCCGATCGACGGCGTCGCGCGCAGCTCGTGGCCGTCGATGCGCACCGCCGACGCCAGCGCATTGAGGATCTTCTCGGCCACCAGCACGGCGTCCTCGGCGCCGGCGATCTCCTGCAGGACGACGACGAACTCGTCACCGCCGAGGCGCGAAACGGTGTCGACGGCGCGCACCACGGCGCGCAGGCGATCGGCGACGTGCTTGAGCAGTTCATCGCCGATATGGTGGCCGAGCGTATCGTTGACGCTCTTGAAGCGGTCGAGGTCGAGGAACAGCACGGCGACGCGGCTGTCGTAGCGCGCCGCCTGCATCAGCCCCTGGCCGAGGCGGTCGAGCAGCAGCGCGCGGTTGGGCAGCCCGGTCAGGGCGTCGTGGTGGGCGACGTGCCAGATGCGCTGCTCGGCCTGCATGCGCTCGTAGATTTCGCCCTGCAACTGGGCGTTGGCGCTGGCGAGCTCGGCGGTGCGTTCGACCACCCGCACTTCGAGTTCGTCGCGCGTGCGCATCAGGTCTTCCTGCGCCTGGCGCCGCTCGGTAACGTCCTCAAAGATCCAGATGATGTCGAAGTTGTGGCTGTCGCCGCCGACGCGGCGGCCGGTCAAGCGCACCCAGAACGGGCCGCCGTCCTTCTTCACCACACGCTGCTCGCCGATGAAGACGAGGCCGCGCAGGATGACATCGTAGGCCTGCGTGCCGAACACCAGGTAGTCGTTCTCGCCGGCGAAGAAAACGCGCGTCGAGCGGCCGACGAGTTCGCCCGCCCGCCAGCCGCAGATTTCCTCGAGGCGCCGGTTGCAGCGCTGGACATGGCGGTTGCGCACGAACAGGATGCCGACCGCGGCATTGTCGAAGATCATCTCCTGCTCGGCCAGCGCGTTGCGAATCTTCGCCTCGGCTTCGCGCTCGTCGCTGATGTCCTCGACCAGCCAGACCGATCCACCTTCGGGCCGTGCCGGATCGAAGGCGCGGCCGCTGATGCGCGCCCAGAAACCGCTGCCGTCCTGGCGCGCCAACAGTTGTTCGCGCCGATGCGGACTGCCGTCACGCAACTGCTGATAGACGGCGGCCATCGCCGCGAACTCTTCCTCGGTCGGGAAGGCGATGCGGATCGATTTGCCCGCCATCGCGCCGGGGCCGTAGCCGAACAGCTCCTCGAAGCGCGGATTGCAGCGCACGATGCGGCGCTCGCGCAGCACGGTGATGCCGATCAGGGCGGCGTCGAAGATGGCGCCGAGCTCGGCGGTGGACTGCTCAAGGGCGTCGCGCATCACGCGGTCCTCGGTCACGTCCTCCATGATCCAGATGGTGCCGGCATGGCTGCTGTGCGGATCGACGGACTTGGCCGAGAAGCGGCACCAGAACAGCGAACCGTCCTGGCGCCGCATCTGCATCTCGGCCTGATAGGCCTTGCCGGCGGCAAGGACGGGGCCGGCCTCGCGCCCGACCGCCGCATAGTCGTCCGCAGAGGGGTAGAGATCCTGCCCGGCCATGCCGACGAACTCGTCGTGGCGGTAGCCGAACATCTCGGCGCACAGCGTATTGGCCTGCACCAGCTTGCGGTTACGCGAGAACAGGATGCCGACGGTGGCGTTCTCGAGAATCGCCTGGAGTTCGACCAGCGCCTGCGCCGGCATCTTCCCCGTTGCCGCGGTCGCCGGCGCCATCACGCCTCCAGCAGCCGCAACAGGCTGGCACACAGCAACTGCTCGGCCGGCGGGCGGCCCATGGCGCCGAGACCGACGAACTCCGGTTTCATGATTTCACGGCTTACTCGCCTTGGCCACTCGTCTTCTCCAGCAGCTTCAGCATCGCCACCGAGTCCTCCTCGCCGAGGCCGCAGCCGACCATGGCGTTGAACATCTGCGCCGTCGCCGCCGCGCACGGCAACATCAAGCCCAGGCGGTGGGCCTCCGCCATGACGATGCGCAAGTCCTTCTGGTGCATCCAGGACTTGAAGCCGGGCGCGAAGTTGCGGTCGAGCATGCGCTGGCCATGGTTTTCGAGAATGCGGCTGTAGGCGAAACCGCCCAGCAGCGCCTCGCGCACCTTAGCGGCATCGACGCCGCTCTTGGTCGCGAAGTTCAGCGCCTCGGCCACGGCGGCGACGCCGACGCCGGTGAGAATCTGGTTGCAGGCCTTGGCGACCTGGCCGGCGCCGACGCCGCCGATCAGCGTCGCCGACTTGCCCATTCGGTCGAACAGCGGCTTGACGCGCGCGAAGACCTCGGGCTTGCCGCCGACCATGATGGTGAGCGCGGCGTTGATGGCGCCGACCTCGCCGCCGGACACCGGCGCGTCGAGGAACTCGATGCCGCGCGCCGCTAGGCGCGCGCCGATCTTCTGCGCCGCCGCCGGCGCGATGGTCGACATGTCGACGACGATCAGGCCCGGATGCGCACCGTTATCGAGGCCGTCGATGCCGAGCGCGACGGCCTCGACATCGGGCGCATCGGCGACCATGGTGAACACGATTTCGGCATGGGCGGCAACCGCCGCCGGGGTGGCGTGGCAGGTGGCGGCGACGGCGGCGAAGGGTTCCAGCGACGCCGGGCGGCGCGCCCACAGGTGCAGCGCGTGGCCGGCCCGAGCCAGGTGCAGCGCCAGCGGGCGCCCCATGAGGCCGAGACCGATGAATCCGATGTCCATGATGCCCTCTTCGACCGACCGGGGCTCAGGCTCCCTGTACGGCTTTGAGTATCAGCGGCACCAGCGGTTCGGGCAGCTTGACCTTGCCGGAGACGGCGAAGGCACGGCCGGCGTCGGACATCTTCTTCCAGGTCTTGCGGATGATGTCGAGCCATTTTTCTTCGCTGTAGTCGGGCTTTTGCCCGGCGAAGCCCAGCATGTAGTGCTCGATGAAGACGAGATCGACGACGTCTTCCATCATCTGCGTTTCGGCATTGACCTTGAGGCCGCGCTTGCCGACGACCTTCTTGACGCGCTCGACCATCTCGTCGTCGTAGCCGGCCTGCTGCATCAGCCTGCCCGCCGTGTCGGCGTGGAACTTGTAGAGCCCGGTGCGCCAGGCCTGGTAGCCTTCGGGCGTCATCGGATAATCGCCGCGCGGCGTCTTCCAGCGCTGGATGTGCTGCGCCCGGCAGGCCAGGCGCACCGCCTCGGAGGAGTCGGGGGCGAAGCGCGCCAGCATCTCGCTCATGCGATTGGCATATAGCAGCTCCTTCGGCCATTCCTTGCCGTCCGCGCTTTCCTTGTTGGGGTCTGCGGCGTTGGCGGCGTCGAACAGCGCGATGGCGCGTTCGAAGCGTTGCGGATCGGAAATGCTCGTCATGGCGGACTCCCTTCGAAACGTCGGATTATAGCGACGCCGCATGTCGCCGGTGCGACGGCAAAGGCATCAGGTGGCGCCGACCAGTAGCAGCGAAATGTCGTCGTGGAACTGGCCGATGCCGGTATGGGCATAGACGCCGGCGCGCACGGCATCGAGCCGCTGCGCCGTCGGCGCCTTCGCCAGCACTTCCTGCAGCCGCGCCAGGCCGAATTGATGGCCGGCAGTGTCCGTGGCCTCGATCAGGCCGTCGGAAAACAGCACGAACTGTTCGCCGGGCTGCAGTTCGATTTCGGTGATCCCCGCCGATTCCTCGTCGAACTCGACGATGCCGAGCGGCAGTTGCCGCGCGGAGAAACGGGCGCGGACGCCGCCCTGCGCGTCGAGCTGCAGCACGTCGGGCATGCCGCCCTGCCACAGCTGCGCCCGCCGCGTCTCCTCGTTCAGCCAGAGCAGGCTGGCGGCGACGAAGCGGCCCGACGGCATGGTCGAGCAAAGCTGCCGGTTGAGTTCCGCCACGATGTAGTCGAGCGGATAGCCGCGTTCGACGAAATCGTAGAACATGGTCAGCACCGGCAGCACGCTGATGGCCGCCGCGAGGCCGTGGCCGGTGGCGTCGGCGAGTAGCAGATAGAGCGAATCGTCGGGGGCGCGCGCGGCGGCGATGGCGTCGCCGCTGAAGTTCGCCGCCGGCGCCAGCCAGTGCTGGACCGCGGCATCGGCGAGCCCGGCGCGGCTCATCTGGCGCTCCATGATGCGCTGCGCCAGCGCGTTCTCCTCTTCCTGGGCGTCGTGATACTGCTGCAGGCGCGTCGCGTTCTCGCGCAGCAGTTGCTCCGCGGCGCGCTCCTCGGTGACGTCGCGGACGATGCCGACGAACAGCCGGCGGCCTTCGAAGCTGAGTTCGGTGATGCCGACGTCGAGCGGGAACCCCGTGCCGTTCTTGCGCAGCCCTTCGACGGCGCGCGCGCCCTTGCCGACGAGACGGGCGGGGCCGCCCGCCACGTAGCGCGCCATCTGGCCGCGATGGGCGCCGCGGAAGGAGTCGGGCATCATCATGGCGATGTCGCGGCCGAGCATTTCCTCGGCGGCATAGCCGAAGATCCGGGTGGTCGCGGCGTTCACCGTCTGGATGACGCCGCGCTCGTCGATGGTGACGATGCCGTCGATGACGTTGTCGGAAATGGCCTGGGTACGGCGGCGGTTCTCGTCGAGTGCGCGCTGCATGCGGATGGCGCGCTTGAGGGAGCGCAGCTTGGCGTCGAGGACAACGAAGTTCACCGGCTTGTGCAGGTAGTCGTCGCCGCCGGCGTCGAGGCCCATGACGAGGTTTTCCTCCTTGTCGAGCGCCGAGAGGAAGACCACCGGCACCCAGCGGTCGCCGCAGATTTCCTTGATGCGCCGCGTCGCCTCGTAGCCGTCCATGACCGGCATCATCACGTCCATCAGCACAAGGTCGGGGTTGCCGGCGACGAAACGCTCGACGGCCTGGGCGCCGTCGACGGCGACGTCGACCTGGAAGCCGAGCTTCTTGAGGAAGACCTGGAGGATCTGGCGGTTGGTGGCGGTGTCGTCGACCACCAGGACCTTGAGCGTTTCCGGGTCCTGCGCCGGAATGCCGGCCTGCCCCTGTGCGGTGGGTGCACCCATGCCGGCGATTATAGGCATGCGCTAGGCGAGCAAGGCGACGGCGGCGGTCACCTGATTGCCGCAACCGCGATACTCGATGCGCACGAAGCTCAGCAGGCGCGCCATGGCGATGCCGCGGCCGTTCGGGTCGTAGGCGCGCTCGGGATCGAAATCGAGATAGCGCCGCGCGTCGAAGCCGGCGCCCTGGTCGCTGACGGTAAACACGATCTCGGTCGGCGTGCGCTGCATGGCCACGCGCGCACGCTTGTCGCGGTGCTCGGGCAGCGCCTGGCGGCGAACGATCTCGGCTTCCCAGATGTCCTCGCGCTTGAGCTGCGACTTCTCGGCGTAGCTGATGCCGAGGTTGCCGTGCTCGATGGCGTTGATCAGGAGTTCGGTCAGGCCCATAGCCGCGGCGTCGGGTACCGGACACAACGAGGCGAGCAGCCCGGCGACGCGGTTGGCGTCGTCGAGGGTGGCGAAGCAGAATTCCGCCGCGTCCATCAGGTACAAGGTTTCGGCGCGCTCGGCGGCCCGGCGTGCCGCCGCGGCCTGGTCGGCGACGTCGGCCAGCGCCGCGCGGACGATGGCGATCAGAGCCGCCGGCTGGTATGGCTTGGTCAGGTAATAGTAGGCGCCGGCCTCGATGCCTTCGCGCACTTCCTCGGGTGCGGCCGCCGCCGTCTGGATGATGACCGGGATATGGCGGAAGCGCGCATCGCTCTTCATGCGCCGCAGCAGCTCGATGCCGCTCATGCCCGGCATCATGCGGTCTACGATGGCGAGGCTGTAGGGCGTCTGCGCCGCTTCCAGCCGCTGCCACGCCCGCTCGGCATTCGGCGCCAGATCGAGGTCGATGCGCGGGTCGTCGAGGCATTCGCGGATGATCTCGAGGTTCAGCGGCTCGTCATCGACGGCGAGCAGGTGCCAACGGCTTGCGGGAAGCTCGTGGGTCCTGGCGCTGATGTTCATGCGTGACTTCCTTTCGGCAGGATGACGTCGATCGCGGCGCCGCCTTCGGGGCGATTGCGCGCCCGGATTGTACCGCGGTGGGCGCGCACAATCTCCTCGCAGATGGACAACCCCAACCCGGTGCCGCCGGCGCCGGTGCGCGTCGCGCTGCTCTGGAAGAACTTGTCGAACACGGTT
>DAIEEM010000148.1 GCA_027325905.1 Rhodocyclaceae bacterium | reverse complement strand
CACCCGGGCCGAGCGCAGGTCGCATGCCTGCCACGCATCGGTGAGTTCGCCCTCGCTGTTGTAGAGCAGCGCATGCTAGAAGATGACGACAGGATCCTCGAGCGCGAGCGCAGCGGCGATCACGCCGCGCGCGTCGTCGATCGTCGCCGGGGCGACGACGGTGAGGCCGGGCACGTGCGCGTACCAGTTCTCGAGGCTGTGCGAGTGTTGCGCCGCGAGCTGGCGGCCGGCGCCGGTCGGGATCCGGATCACCACGGGGACCTCGAGCTGGCCGCCCGACATGTGGCGCAGCGTCGCCGCGGTGTTCACGATCTGGTCGAGCGCGAGCAGGCTGAAGTTAACCGTCATCACTTCGACGATGGGCCGCATGCCGCCGAGCGCCGCGCCGATGCCGGCGCCGGTGAAGCCGAGTTCGGACAGCGGCGTGTCGCGGATGCGCTCCGGCCCGAATTCTTCGAGCAGCCCTTTCGACACCGCGTAGGTGCCGCCGTAGCGGCCGACGTCCTCGCCCATCAGGAATACGCGCGGATCCTTGCGCAGCGCTTCCTGCAAGGCTTCGCGCAAGGCTTCGCGGTAGCTGATGCGGCGGCTCATGGCGCCGCTCCTTGCGGCGTATAAAGGTCTGCCGCGAGATTTTCGACCGCTTCCCAACTACCGGCCTCGGCGAAGGCCACGGCATCGTCGACTTCGACATTGGCCGCCGCGTCGAGCGCGAGAAATTCGTCTTCGGCCAGCTTGCCTTCGGCCTTGAGGCGCGCCGTGAAGGTGTGGATCGGGCCGCGCGTCTTCCATTCCTCCACCTCGGCCTTCTGGCGATAAAGCTCGGCGTCGTACATGGAATGGGCGCGGAAGCGATAGGTGCGGAATTCGAGGAACATCGGGCCGTTGCCATCGCGCACGCGCGCCGCCGCCTGCTTCGCCGCCTCGTGCACGGCGACGATGTCCATGCCGTCGGCCGCGACCGCCGGCATGTCGTACGAGGCCGCCTTGACACAAAGGTCGGTCTGCGATTCGTAGCGGTCTATGGCCGTGCCCATCGCATAGAGGTTGTTCTCGCAGCAGAACAGCACCGGCAATTTCCAGAGCGCCGCGAGGTTCATCGCTTCATGGAACGATCCTTCGGCCACGGCGCCGTCGCCGAAGAAGCAGGCGGTGACGCGGCGCGTACCCTGCATCTTCTCGGCCAGCGCGAGGCCCACCGCGAGCGGCAGGCCGCCGCCGACGATGGCGTTGCCGCCGAACAGCCGCGTCTTGGCGTCGAACAGGTGCATGGAGCCGCCGCGACCACGGGCGCAGCCCTCCTGCTTGCCGTACATTTCGGCCATCAGCACGCCCATGTCCATGCCGCGCACCAGCGCGTGACCGTGCTCGCGGTAGGTGGCGACGACGTTGTCGTCCGGCGTCAAGGCATGCAGCGCGCCGACGCCGACGGCTTCCTCGCCGATGTAGAGATGCAGGAAGCCGCGTATCTTGGTCGCGCCGTAGAGCTCGGCCGCCTTCTCTTCGAGGCGGCGAATGCGCAGCATGTCGGCGAGCAGCTTGAGCGCGAACGGCTTGTCGTAAGGCACCGGCCCCGACGGTGGCGGCGGCGCGGGATGGTCGACCGGTGCGCGGTCCCCCTGCTCCTTGCTCATGCGCCCCCCTCCAGCGTGGACGTGTCGCCCTCGGGCAAGCCGAGTTCGCGCGCCTTCAGCAGCCGCCGCATGATCTTGCCGCTGCGCGTGCGCGGCAGGCTAGGCAGGAAGGCGATTTCCTTCGGTGCCACGGCGGCGCCGAGGCGCTTTCTGGCGTGGCCGAGCAGTTCCATGCGCAAGGCCTCGCTTTCCTCAAAACCCATTTTCAGCGAGACGAAAGCCTTCACCACTTCGCCGACGACCGGGTCCGGCTTGCCGATGACGCCGGCCTCGGCGACCGCCGGGTGTTCCATCAGCGCGCTCTCGACCTCGAAGGGTCCGATCAGGTGGCCGGCCGACTTGATGACGTCGTCGGCGCGACCGACGAACCAATAGTAGCCGTCGGCATCGCGCTGCGCGAGGTCGCCGGTCAGGTACCACTCCCCGGCGAAGCTCTTGCGATAGCGCTCCTCGTTGTTGAGGTAGCCGCGGAACATCGAGGGCCAGCCGCGCTTGAGCGCCAGTTCGCCTTCCTTGCCCGGCGTCTTCACCACTTTGATGCTGCCGTCTTCCTGCCGCTGCACGATCGCCGCCTCGATGCCCGGCAGCGGCCGCCCCATCGAGCCGGGCTTGATGTCGAAGGCCGGCGTGTTGGCGATCATGATGCCGCCGGTCTCGGTCTGCCACCAGTTGTCGTGGATCGGCAGGCCCAGCACTTCCTTGCCCCACCAGACGGCCTCGGGGTTGAGCGGCTCGCCGACGCTGGCGACGAAGCGCAGGCCGGAAAGCGTGTACTTCTTCACGATGTCGGAACCCGCCTTCATCAGCATGCGGACCGCCGTCGGCGCCGTGTACCAGACGCTCACCTTCTCGTCCTGGAGGATACCGTACCAGCGCTCGGCATCGAACTCCTCGCGGTCGACGACCGAAGTCACGCCGTGCAGCAGCGGTGCGACGATGCCGTAGGAGGTGCCAGTCACCCAGCCCGGATCGGCCGTGCACCAGTAGATGTCGTCGGTGTGCAGGTCGAGCGCGTACCTGCCGGTGGCCCAATGCGTGGCGACCGCGCCGTGCACATGCACGGCGCCCTTGGGCGTGCCGGTCGTGCCGCTGGTGAAGTGCAGCAGCGCCATGTCCTCCGCGCTCGTGGGCGCGACCTCGCACGCGGACGGCGTCTGCGCCATCAGCGTCGCCAGGTCGAGGGTACCCGGCACGGCGGTCGTTCCGCCGTCGTCGGCCACCAGCAGCACGTGCTTGAGCGTCGGCATCCTGTCGCGCCACTTGGCGACCTTGCGTTCGTAGAGCGCGTCGGTGGTCACGAGCACCGAACCTTCGCCGAGGTTAACGCGCGTGGCGATCGGCTCAGGGCCGAAGGCCGAAAACAACGGCGATACCACGGCGCCATGCTGCAGGCTGCCGAGCACGGCGACGTACAGCTCGGGAATGCGCCCGGCGAGAATGAACACCCGCTCGCCCTTGCCGACGTGCAACTGGCGCAGCACGCTGCAGAAGCGGCCGGCGAGTTCCGCGAGCCTTTCGTAAGTAACGCTGTAGGCGGGTGTGCCGCGCGCCAGGAAGCGATAGGCGACCTTGTCGCGCAGGGCGCCGCGCGCATGCCGGCCGACCGCTTCCCACGCGATGTTGATGCCGCCGCCGGGCAGACCCGCCAGTTCTCGTCCCACGACTGGCCAGGAGAAACTTGCGCGCTCGCCTTCGTAGTCGATCAGGTTTGGCGCCACCCGCAGATCGACCGCTGTCTTGCGGATAATCGATGAGGATTCCATAAGCCCATTCTCCCCTCTGCCATCCTATGTATAGTCCGGGTCGGTCACGGAGAAAAGGCGGTTCGAAAATCGGGCGGTGTGGCGCCTCCCTGAAGACGTGTGCGGGTATCCCTAGTTCTCTTCGGCCACCATCTTGATCGCCCCGCACGGGCACTCGGCGACGCAGACGCCGCAGCCCTTGCAGTAATCGTAGTTGAACTCGAAGCGCTTGCCGGGGCCGAGCTTGATCACCGCGTTGTCGGGACAGACGCCGTAGCAGTTGTCGCACTCGAAGCAGTTGCCGCAGGACATGCAGCGGCGCGCCTCGAACAGCGCGTTGCCTTCGTCGAGGCCGCCGAGCACCTCCTCGAAGGTGGACTGGCGGCGGATGATGTCGAGCACCGGACGCATGGTCTTCGGCGCGTCGGAGTAGTACCAGGTATTGAGGCGCTCGAAGGTCGCCAGCTCGGCTTTCGGCGGCGGCGCATACCGCTCGCCGCGCAGCCAGGCGTCGATGGCGCGCGCCGCCTTTTTGCCGTGGCCGACGGCGACGGTGACGGTGCGCTCGGTGTTCGCCATGTCGCCGCCGGCGAACACGCCGGGACGGCCGGTCATCATGCCGGCATCGACCTGGACCAGGCCCTTGTCGATCACCAGGCCCGGCACCTTCTCCAGCAGCGACAGGTCGGCGTCCTGGCCCAGCGCCAGCACCAGCGAGTCGGCGGCGATGGTCTCGTATTCGCCGGTCGGCTGCGGTAAGCCGTTTTCGTCGAGCGCCATCTTCTCGACCATCAATTCGCCCTCGCCGGCCTCCTTGATGGTGGACAGCCATTTCATTTGCACGCCTTCCTGCAGAGCCTCTTCGACCTCGAAGTCGTGGGCCGGCATTTTTTCGCGCGTGCGGCGATAGACGATGATGGATTCCTCGGCACCCAGCCGCCTGGCGGTGCGCGCGACGTCGATCGCCGTGTTGCCGCCGCCGTAGACGACGACGCGGCGGCCGAGCAGCGGGGCCTCCTCGCCTTCCATGCCGCGCAGCACCGAAACGGCATCGAGCACCCTGCTGGCGTCGCCGGCCGGGATGTAGGCGCGCTTGGCGATATGGGCGCCGACGCCGAGGAAGCAGGCGTCGAAGCCGCCGTCCTTGATCGCCGCGTCGAGATCATCCACGCGCGCGTCGAGCTTGAGCTCGACGCCGAGGTCGAGAATGCGCTGAATCTCCGCATCGAGCACGTCGCGCGGCAGGCGATACTTGGGAATGCCGAAGCGCATCATGCCGCCGGCGGCGGGACCGGCCTCGACGATCAACACTTGGTGACCCATGCGCGCCAACTGGTAGGCGGCGGAAAGACCGGCGGGACCCGCGCCCACGACCAACACGCGGCGGCCGGAGGCGGCGGCGGGCGCGTCGAACTTCCAGCCGCGCTTGATCGCCTCGTCGCCAAGGAAGCGCTCGACGGAGTTGATTCCGACGGCCTCGTCGAGATGCTGGCGGTTGCAGGCGCCTTCGCAGGGGTGATAGCAGACGCGGCCCATGACGGCGGGCAGCGGATTGTTCTCGGTCAGCGCACGCCAGGCTTTCTCGTAGTTGCCGCTTTCGGCGTGGAACAGCCAGCCCTGGATGTTCTCTCCGGCCGGGCAGGTGGCGTTGCAGGGCGGCAGGCGGTCGAGGTAGACCGGCCGGTAGGTGCGCCAGGAGCCGGTGTGGTTGGCGAGCGAGGAACCGGGATCGAGGGTGATGGCGAAGGGCTTGTTCATGTCATGCCTCCGAAGGGCCGTCCCAAGGGGGCATACGCCCCCCCTGTGAGGGGCAGCGAGCTGTTCTTGCGAGCGTGGGGGGCCATCAATATTCCTCCCCCAGCAGTCCGTACTTGCGGACGTTGCGATCGGCCAACGCCTGCAGCTTGGCGATGACGTCGACCTTCGGCTGCTTGCCGAACAGGTGGGCGTAGCGCTTCTGCGGCTTCAGGTAATCCTCGACGGGCAGCTTCTTGCGGATCGGCAGCACCGCCGTCACTTCGCCGTGCTCGGCCTCGAACACCGGGAACATGCCGGTCTCCTTCGCCAGCCGCGCCATCTTGATGGTGTCGCTGGAAGCCGTGCCCCAACCCAGCGGACAGGGCACCAGGATGTGGATGTAGCGTGCGCCGCGGATTTCCATGGCGCGGCGCACCTTGGCTTCGAGGTCGCGCAGGTCGGCCACCGTCGCCGTGGCGACATAGGGGATGCCGTGAGCCATGGCGATGGCGGGCACGAACTTGCCCTGGCCGAACGGGTTGCCGGGCTCGGGGCCGACCGCCATGGTCGTCGCCGTGCGCGCCGCCGGCGGCGTCGCCGACGAGCGCTGCACCCCCGTGTTCATGTAGCCGCC
>DAIEEM010000154.1 GCA_027325905.1 Rhodocyclaceae bacterium | reverse complement strand
GCGTCAGGTAGTAGGGATCGACGCTGATGCAATGGCCGCCGACGAGGCCCGAATGCCGTTCGAGCACGGGCACGCAGTCTTCCTCGGTGGCGCCCGGATAGACGGTGGATTCGTAGATGACGACGGCGCCCGGCCGGAGCCGCTTGCCGACGGCTTCGCTGGCCGCGAGCAGGAAGCTCAGGTCCGGCCGCTTGTGGCGGTCGACCGGCGTCGGCACGGTGACGATGAAGACGTCGCAGGCGCGCAGATCGTCGGCAGCGTCGGTGAAGGCCAGCTTGGCGGCGGCCGCGAAGTCGGCGGCGCCGACTTGCAGCGTGGCGTCGTGGCCGCGGCGCAGCGCGGCGATCCGCGGCGGCTTGACGTCGAAGCCGGTCACCGTGAAGTGCTTGCCGAATTCGACCGCCAGGGGCAGGCCGACATAGCCCAGGCCGACGACGCCCAGGTGGAGCGAGCCGTCATCGAGCTTGCTTGCCAGCATCGCGGCCAAGTCGGGCAAGGGGCGGCGCCGGCTCAGTCTTCGTCGTCGAGCGGGTGGTCGTTGTCTGCTGCCGCTGCCATCCGCGCGGCGGCCTCGCGTTCTTCCTGCATGCGCTTTTCGCGCACTTTCTCCGCACGCGCCTTGGCGGCATCGTCGTTGAGCGGGATCGACTCCTCGCCGAACAGCACTTGCCGCAGGAAGCGGAAGCCAAACAGCATCAGCTCGATGTCGTCGCCGGCGATCTTCGCGTGCTCCTCCGGCGGCAGCGCGAAAAGCTGGCAGAAGCTGTCGGAGGTGACGAAGGCACGGAACTGGTCGAGGTTGTAGCAGGCCATGAAGAAGAGCTGGCGGCTCTTCAGCGAGGGCTTGCCGATGGCGGGGCCGGTGGACTTCTTCTTGAGGATCAATTGGCGCCAGCCGCGCGCCAGTTCGTCGTACTCGACGACGCCCTGCTCCTTGCGGTAGTCGTCGATGGTCAGCGAGCGCGCGACCTCGTGGCCCTTGCAGTGATCCTCCTTGACCAGGGCGTAGGAGGCGCTGTCGAAGGCCTCGCCTTCCTTGCGCATCGACACCAGCGCGACCGGGTAGTAGCGGCAGGCGGTGGGCCGGTCTTCATAGACGCCGCATCCTTCCGGCGTCATGAACTGGCAGGCGGAGCCGCCCTCGACGGGCCGGAACTTGACGCCGGCGATGTCGTCCTTGTCGAGTTCGTAGGGAAAGGTGTACTTCGTCAGGAACTCGGCGGACGACAGCCCGAGGCGCTTCTGCAGGCGCAGGAGGTCGTACGGGGTCAGCGAGATGTCGATGTTGGAACAGCAGGCGTTCCAGCAGCCGATGCCCTTGTGGCACTGGAACTGGATGACGTGCGCGCCATCGACCATGTTCGGAACGACGGGGCTTTGCGGAAACGGGACGCTGGGCTGGGACATGAAAAACCTCGATACGGCAGGGACATTCGGACGGCGGAATAAAACGAGAGTAGCGAGTTTCAGAGCAGGCTCATGCTCGCAGCAGCGAGCGTTACGCCGAAACTAAAACAGGCCGGAGGTCTTGCGACCCCCGGCCTGAGTTTAACAGCCTAGGCGCTGCTTAGTGCGGCGCGGCGGCCTTGAACAGCTTGGACTTGTCGACCAGATCGACGTGCTTGCGCTTGAAGCAGGTCCACTTCTTCGTTTCTTTGTTGTACACCGAATTCACGAAGCAGTGCCAGTTCTTTTCGTCGACGAAGTTCTTGTCGGTGCGATAGTAGAAGCCGGGGTAGCGGCTTTCCTCGCGGAACTGGATGTGCTTCATGTGGGCTTCGGCCGTCAGGATGCGATGGTAGTTTTCCCAGGCGCGCAGCAGTTCGTGCAGATCCTTGGCGCGCATCTTCTGGGCGTCTTCCTTCAGCATCTCGAGCTTCTCTTCCGCAACCGCCAACATCTTGTCGTTGGTGTTGTAGTAGGTGGCGACGCCGGCAACGTACTCGTCCATGATCTTCTGCAGGCGGAACTGCAGCATGCGCGGCGTGATGTAGTTGGGGTTGACGTCGATGGCCGTGGTGTAGTCCTTGAACTGCAGGAAGTTGCGCACCGGCTTGTAGATGTCCTCGGCCAACTGTTCGACGGAGGTATCGAGTTCGACCTTGCGATCCTTGTTGTCGAGCGCGAACTTGACCATCGCCTTGGCGGCCATGCGGCCTTCGGCGTGCGAGCCGGAGGAGAACTTGTGGCCGGAAGCGCCGACGCCGTCGCCGGCGGTGAACAGACCCTGCACCGTGGTCATGGAGCGGTAGCCCCAGTTCCAGCCCTTCGGCAGGTGAGCCGGAGCGCCTTCCAGTTCCTCGGTGGTCGGGGCGCCGACGTCGGTCGGGCCGGACACCCAGATGCCGCAGCAGCCGGAGTGCGAGCCGAGCAGGTAGGGCTCGGTCGGCATCAGCTCGGACATCTTCTTCTCGGGCTCGATGTTCTCGCCGACCCAGATGCCGCACTGGCCGATACACATGTCGAGGAAGTCTTCCCAGGCCTCGGCTTCGAGGTGCTTAACTTCCTTCGGCGTCAGGGTCTCGGCCAGCTTGGCCAGGGCGGTGACGGTGTCCATGTAGATCGGGCCGCGACCTTCCTTCATTTCCTTCAGCATCAGGTGGTTGCGCAGGCAGGAAGCGGGAACGGCGGCCTGGCCATAGGGCGGGTAGTCGTTCAGCATGTCCTTGTTCTTGGCCATGTAGTCTTCGCCGTAGGCGTTGGCAGCCTTGGCCTTGAACAACAGGAACCAGGCGCCGACCGGGCCGTAGCCGTCCTTGAAGCGGGCGGGCACGAAGCGGTTTTCCATCATGGTCAGCTCGGCGCCGGCTTCCGCCGCCATCGAGTAGGTCGAACCGGCGTTCCACACCGGGTACCAGGCGCGGCCCTGGCCTTCGCCGACGGAGCGGGGACGGAACAGGTTGACGCAGCCGCCGGCGGCCAGCAGCACGGCCTTGGCCTTGTAGACGTAGATCTTGTTTTCGCGGACGGAGAAACCGACGGCACCGGCGATGCGGTTCTTGTCGTTCTTGTCGTTGATGAGCTTGACGATGAAGACGCGCTCCTGAATGCGGTCCAGGCCGAGCGCCTTCTTGGCGGCTTCGGCGACGATCCACTTGTAGGATTCGCCGTTGATCATGATCTGCCACTTGCCGGAACGCACCGGTTGGCCGCCGTCCTTCAACAGGGGCAGGCCTTCCTTGATGGAGTCGGCACCGTCGTGACGCACGCCGTCCGGAGCGGTCTTCCAGATCGGCAGGCCCCACTCTTCGAACAGGTGCACCGAGTCGTCGACGTTGCGGCCCACATCATAGGCCAAGTCGTCGCGGGTGATACCCATCAGGTCGTTGGAGACCATGCGGGCGTAGTCGGCGGGGTCCTGCTTGTCGCCGATGTAGGTGTTGATGGCGGACAGGCCCTGCGCCACGGCGCCGGAGCGGTCCATGGCGGCCTTGTCGACCAGCTTGATCTTCAGGTCGGTGCCGGTCTCGGCCTTGACGGCCTCGGCCCAGCGCATCATTTCGTAAGCGGCGCCGCAACAGGCCATGCCGCCGCCGATCAACAGAATGTCCAGGTCTTCCTGGACGACTTCCGGATTGTCAAAAGTTCCAGCCATTTTTAGTTCCTCGATTCGTTGATTACTTGCGGATCAGTTCTTCGGGCTTGCCGGCGCGGAAGCCACCCATCATGTCGCGGGTGAACGAGCCGGTTTGCGCAATGTCGGCCAACTTGGGCATCGGCTTGCTGCCGTACGGGTTGATCGAACCTTCGGGCGTGGTGCGAATCGGGAACTTGAAGCGCTTCATGTTGCCGTTGCGGAACTTGATGGTCCACATGATCGAATCCGAACCGCGCAGCGGCTGCACGGAACCGCCCAGCGGCACGACGTCGGCGTAGTGACGGGCCTCGATGGCGCCCTGCGGGCAGATCTTGACGCAGGAGTAGCACTCCCAGCACTGGTCCGGCTCCTGGTTGAACGCCCTCATGGCGTGGCCGGTTTCGGAACCGTCCTTGTCCAGCTTCATCAGGTTGTGCGGGCAGATATACATGCAGGCGGTCTTGTCCTGACCCTTGCAGCCGTCGCACTTGTCGGTACGAACATAGGTTGGCATTACAGTCTCCTTAGTTAGCTAACAATCCGCGTACGTCGCGGTCCGCTTAGAACTGAACCCG
>DAIEEM010000130.1 GCA_027325905.1 Rhodocyclaceae bacterium | reverse complement strand
GCTCATGACTCTCTCCTGTGGCAAGGGAATGAATGCGTTGACGCTGCACATTCTGGCGAAATCGCCACGATTGATCTAATGGATTGTCACGATGACAGCGATAGTGGTGCCCTATCGTATGCGCACGGCGCTGGTGCCCTGCAGGCGACAGTCCAGGAGCGCGCGGCGCAGCAGGTCGATAGCCTGGTGGCGCGGGAAACTGGCGCGCCAAACCAAGCCGACGCGGCGCGACGGCTGCGGCTCGGCGAAAGGGCGCACCCGCAGCAGCGGATCGTTCTTCGGGATGGCGTCGACCTCGGTGGCCGGCATGACCGTAATGCCGACGCCGGAAGCGACCATGTGGCGGATGGTCTCCAGCGAACTGCCTTCTAGCACTTGCGGCCCGCCCTGGCCGGCCTGGGTGCACAAGTCGAGCACCTGGTCGCGGAAGCAGTTGCCGCGGCCCAGCATCAAGAGCGGCTCGCCGAGGAGTTCGGCCGGCGCGACGTTCTTCTTCTTCGCCCAGGCATGGCCGACCGGCACCAGCACGCGGAAAACCTCCTCATAGACGGCCTGCGCGACCAGCCCGGGCTCCGCGATCGGCAGCGCCAGCACGGCGACGTCGAGGTCGCCGCGCTTCAGGGACTCGAGCAGGCGAGCGGTGAAGCTCTCCTCGATCATCAGCGGCATCTTCGGCGCGCGCTCCTTGATCAGCGGCACCAGCTTGGGCAGCAGATAGGGGCCGATGGTGTAGATGGCGCCGATGCGCAGCGGGCCGGCGAGCGGGTCGCCGGCGGCATCGGCGAGTTCCTTGACAAGGTTGGCTTCCGCCAGCACGCGCTCGGCCTGGGCGACGATCTGGTCGCCCACGGGCGTCGTGCGCACGTCGTTCTGGCCGCGCTCGAAGAGCACGGCGCCGAGTTCGTCTTCGAGCTTCTTCACCGCTACCGACAGCGTCGGCTGCGACACGAAGCACTTCTCGGCGGCGCGGCCGAAATGCCGTTCGCGTGCCAGGGCGACGATGTACTTGAGTTCGGTGAGGGTCATGGCGCTATTATGCCCGCATTGCCCGAGGCGTTTCCCATGGCCCAACCGCCCCTGATCCGCGCCCTGCTCGACCCCGCCGTCAGCCCGCTGGCGGGGCGTCCGATCGAACTGATGGAGACGCATGCCTCCTGGGTGCTGCTGGCCGGCGAGCATGCCTACAAGATCAAGAAGCCGGTCACGCTGCCCTTCCTCGACTACGGCACGCTCGCCAAGCGCCGCGCCGCCTGCGACGCCGAGCTGCGGTTCAACCGCCGCTTCGCGCCCGAACTTTACCTCGACGTCGTCGGCATCACCGGGTCGCCCGCGGCGCCGCGCCTTGGCGGCGCCGGCGACGCCATCGAATATGCCGTCGAGATGGTACGCTTCGAGGAGGCGACGCGCCTCGACCATCTCGCCGCCCGCGACGAACTGTTGCCCGCGCACATGAGCCTGCTCGCCGCCGCGATCGCCGACGTGCACGCCCGCGCCGCCGCGGCGCCCGCCGCAGCGCGCTTCGGCACACCCGAGGTCGTGACGGCACCGGCGTTGGAAAACTTCGTCGAGCTCGGCAAGCTGATGCCGGCGGCGGCCGACCGCCTGCGCCTGGCCGAACTCGAAGACTGGACCAAGCGCGAGGCAAAGCACCGCAATGCCGTCTTCGTGGCGCGCAAGAAAGCCGGCCGCGTGCGCGAATGCCACGGCGACCTCCACCTCGGCAACCTTATCTTGCGCGGCGGGCGCGTCGTCGCCTTCGACTGCATCGAGTTCAACGAGGACTTCCGCTGGATCGACGTCGCCGCCGAAATCGCCTTCACGCTGGTCGACCTGCTCGACCACGGCGAGCCGGGACTGGCCTGCTGGCTGTTGAACGAATGGCTGACGGCGAACGGCGACTTCGACGCCTTGCGGGTGCTGCGCTTCTATTGCGTCTACCGCTCCCTGGTGCGCGCCAAGGTGAGCGCCATCCGCGCCGACCAGGAGGAAGCGGCGGCGGCCGGCCGCGACCTGGCGGCAGCGCGCACCTACCTCGACCTCGCCGAGCGCCTGTGCCGTCCGCCGCCGCCGACGCTGACCATCGCCCACGGCGTCTCCGGTTCGGGCAAGTCGCACGCCGCCCAGGCCCTGCTCCTGGCGGATTTACATTGCGCCACGGTGCGCCTGCGCTCCGACGTCGAACGCAAGCGCCTGTTCGGCCTCGCTGCGCGCGAGCGCAGCGGCTCGCCACTCGACGGCGGTATTTACACGCCGCAGGCGCACCTGGCCACTTACCGGCGGCTCGAGGAGCTGGCGCAACTGGCGCTGCACGAAGGCCAGTCGGTGATCGTCGACGCCGCCTTTCTCAAGCGCGCCGAGCGCGACGCCTTTCGCCGCCTGGCGGCGAACAACGACGTGCCTTTCGCCATCCTCGCCTGCGACGCGCCCGCTGCCGAACTGCGCCGCCGCGTCGGCGCGCGCCGCGGCGATGCCTCCGAAGCGACGCTGGCCGTGCTGGAACGGCAACTGGCCGGGATCGAGCCGCTTGCCGACGACGAGCGCGAATTCGTCCTTACGCGTCCACGCGCTTGAGGTGGCTGCCGCAGCCGGCGCGGCAGTCCGAGGCGCCGAAACCCGGCACGACGATTTCGCCCGCCGTCGCCTGATTCCAGCGGCATTCTCCGCGCCGCGTCCGCAGCACCTCGACGACGCTGACGCCAGCCGCCGCCAGCAGGTAGTCGATGTGCCAGCGCAGCGTCTTGTCGCGGCGCAGGTGGCGGGCGATGCGCGCTTCGAGATGGCGCCGGGCCGAGCCGGTATAGACGTAGCTGCCGGCCGGAAAGTCGAAGCAGCCGAGGCGACCGACGGCGAGACGCAGCGGCGCGGTGACGGCGATGCGCAGCTGGTAGCTGTGGGCGCCGCTCACGCCGTCGCCCGCCCCAGCCGCACCGTGAAAAAGAAAGTGCTGCCGCGGCCCGGTTCGCTGTCGAGCCAGACGCGGCCACCCATCAGGCCGACGACCCGGCGGCAGATGGCGAGGCCGAGACCGGTGCCGGAGTACCGGCGCGTGATGGAGCCGTCGGCCTGCGTGAACGCCTCGAAGATCGCTTGGCGCTGGTCTTCCGCGATGCCGAGACCGGTGTCGGCGATGGTGAAGCGCAGCACGACGTAATCCGCCGCCGCCGCTTCCACCGCGACGGCGACGCGCACGCTGCCATGCT
>DAIEEM010000120.1 GCA_027325905.1 Rhodocyclaceae bacterium | reverse complement strand
CGGCGCGAGCGGCGTGCTGGTCAACGTCACCGCCAGCCGCCAACTCGGCATGAAGGAAGTCAAGGACGTGATGGCCACCATCCGCAACTACGCCTCGCAGGAAGCGACGATCATTTTCGGCACCGTCTTCGACGAAGGCATGGAAGACCAGTTGCGCGTCACCGTCGTCGCGACCGGGTTGGGCACGCCCTCGGCGCGCCGGAAATCGACGGTCAAGCCGGAACTCGTGCATGTCGCCGCCGAAGGTCTGGGGCTGCGCACCGGCACCGACAACCAGCCGCTGTTCGCCGACGCGGCCCAGTCCGGCGCAGCCGGCGGGCCCGATTTCGGCGGCGTCTTCACCTCCGGCCGTGGCGCGCGCAACCAAGCGGTCGCGGCCATGGAGGCCAGCGGCGTCGACAAGTACGACATACCGGCATTCCTGCGCAAACAGGCCGACTGAGGCGCGTCCGGCCGGTGGCGCCCCGGGAGAACTCGCCTCCTCCCGGGGCGTTTTTTATCCACGCAATCGGCGGCAAAGTCCTTGCGGTCGCGCACACTATGCCGAAAGATTTGACGTAGAATCGCTGCGTCGCAGCAAATCGTCCGGGCCACTCCATGCTTCGCCAGCGTACCCTCAAGTCCGTCATTCGCGCCACCGGCGTCGGCCTGCATTCCGGCGTCAAGGTCACGCTCGCCTTGCGTCCCGCCCAGCCCGACACGGGCATCGTCTTCCGCCGCGTCGATCTCGATCCGCCGGTCGACCTCAAGGCCGATCCCCTCGTCGTCGGCGACACGCGCATGGCCTCGTGCCTCGAGCGCGACGGCGTCAAGCTCGGCACCGTCGAACACCTAATGTCGGCATTGGCCGGACTGGGCATCGACAACCTCTACATCGATGTCGATGCCGCCGAAATTCCCATCATGGACGGTTCCGCCGCGCCCTTCGTCTTCCTGCTGCAATCGGCGGGCATCGAGGAGCAGAATGCGGCGAAGAAATTCCTGCGCGTGAAGAAGCCGGTCGAGGTGAGGGACGGCGACAAATGGGCGCGCCTCGAACCCTACGATGGCTTCAAGCTGACTTTTTCCATCCTCTTCAATCATCCGGCGGTCGACCAGTCGGGCACCCAGGTCGAGGTCGATTTCGAGGACCAGTCTTACATCCGCGACATTTCCCGCGCCCGTACTTTCGGCTTCACCCAGGACGTCGAGGCGCTACGCGAACAGGGTCTGGCGCTAGGCGGCAGCCTCGACAACGCCATCGTGATGGACGAGTACCGGGTTTTGAATGCCGAGGGACTGCGCGTGCCCGACGAGTTCGTGCGTCACAAGGTTCTCGACGCCGTCGGCGATTTGTATCTTGTCGGCCATCCGCTGCTGGCCGCGTTTTCCGCCCACAAGTCGGGCCACGCCATGAACAACAAGCTGCTGCGGGCGCTGCTCGCCGACGCCGCGGCCTGGGAATGGGTGAGCTACGAGCGTGTCGAGGATGCGCCGGCCCGCATCGCCCAGCTCTATCCGGAACCGCAGTTCGCCTGACGAACGGCCATGCTGCTGCTGCGCATCGTCGGTGCCTTGGTGGTGATCGGCATCGGCGCCGGTATCGTCGCCTACCTCTTTACCGGCGAGAAGCGCTTTCTGGCGCTGTCGGGGCGGTTGACCAAATATGCGTTGATTTTCGTCCTCGTCGTCCTCGCCCTGATGTTCCTGGAGCGTATCGCCGTACTTTAGGTCTTATATTTAAGTCATTAGCCTTGTTTCAACAACTGCCGCAGCGCCCTAACTAAAGGCGAGCCTTCGGGTAGCCGGTCGGCCAGTGATGTGAGCCCCTGCTTAGCGTGATCACCAAGCGGGTTGGGGGTTGGTTCAGCGTGGCCTGACTTGCTGCCGGCTCGGGGTTGCACCTTGACCTCGATTCCGGTAACCTCTGGCGCCAAGTTGGAAAAGGCGCCTCTGACCGTAGGGATAATTTGTCGGAGTTTCGCGGCGATCGCGCCGTTGTCGGCGTAGATCACCAGTGTGCCCAACTTCAGATTGGCTACGCGGGCGCCGCGAACGAGCGGGCGCGGAACGGCCGATTCGAAAATACGCTGTAGGCGCAACAGGCGCGCAGCGTGACCGGCGAGGCGGGCAAGCCCGCCCTCGGCGTTGAGGCAGTCATCGAGGCTGCGTGGGCGCATCGGTGAATTCGGGAGGGAAGAAGCGTGCATATTATTCTTGTCTCAGACCGCTTGGCAACGGCGAAGACTATCACTCTCACCGGCCGCCACCTGTTGTTGGCCGGAGCGACCCTGATGGTGCTGGTGCTCGGCCTGTCGACGCTGTTCTCCTATGTGACGGTGCGCCATGCGGCGGAGATACGCCTGCCGTTCCTGCAGGATATTGTGCGTGCCGTCAGTATCGAGGAAACCCAGAAGAGCCGGGAATTCGTCCGCGAGAACATCAATGCCATGGCCGTGCGTCTCGGCCAGATGCAGGCGCAGTTGATGCGCCTGGATTCGCTGAGCGAGCGGATTTCCGCCCTCTCCGGCGTCAAGCCTGGAGATGGCCGGGAGCTGGTCAAAGACGGCCGCGGCGGTCCGCTGATCCAGCCGCATTCGCTTTCGGCCGCCGAACTGAGCAGCGCGCTCGATGCCCTGTCGCGCCAGGTCGATGCGCGCAGCGATACGCTGTCCCTGCTCGAATCGCAGTTGCTCGAGGAGCGTGTCAAGAAGAGCCTGCTGCCGACCAGCCTGCCGGTAGCGGCGCAGTGGAACGCCTCCGGCTTCGGCTGGCGCGTCGATCCCTTCACCGGCGAAGCGGCGATGCACGAGGGCGTCGACTTTCCCTCCGACGTCGGCACGCCGATCAAGGCCGCCGCCGCCGGCATCGTCATCGACGTCGAGCGTCATCCGGAATACGGCAATTTGATCGAGATCGACCACGGCAACGGACTTACTACCCGCTACGCCCATTCCTCGAAAGTGTTCGTCAAGGCGGGCGAATTTGTCAGGCGCGGCCAGAAGATCGCCGAAGTCGGCACGACGGGCCGCTCGACCGGGCCGCACCTGCATTTCGAGGTGCGCGTGAACGGTGTCGCCCAGAACCCCAACCGCTTCCTGCAGCAGGCACTGACAGACAAAGCGAAGGTCGCGCGGCGCTGACGGCCGCTCGGGGCCCGAGGGGCCCGCATGTTAGAATCGATGTTTTGCCTACAAGGGCCGTCGTTTCATGATCGGCAATCTCCTCAAGAAGATCTTCGGTAGCCGCAACGATCGGCTGCTGCGCCAATATGCGGGCGCTGTCACCCGCATCAACGAACTCGAAGCCGGCATGGCGGCGCTCTCCGATGAGCAATTGGCCGGCAAGACCGTCGAATTCAAGGAGCGCATCGCCAACGGCGAAGCTCTCGACGGTCTGCTGCCGGAAGCCTTCGCCGTCGTCCGCGAAGCCGGCAAGCGCGTGCTCGGCATGCGCCACTTCGACGTCCAGCTCATCGGCGGCATGGTGCTGCACTACGGCAAGATATCGGAAATGCGCACCGGCGAAGGCAAGACGCTCGTCGCCACGCTGCCGTCCTACCTCAACGCCTTGACCGGCAAGGGCGTGCATATCGTCACGGTCAACGACTACCTGGCCTCGCGCGACGCCGAGTGGATGGGGCGGCTGCACCGCTTCCTCGGCCTCAGCGTCGGTATCAACCTGTCGCAGATGGACCACGCGGCGAAGCAGGCCGCATACGCCGCCGACATCACCTACGGCACCAACAACGAGTTCGGCTTCGACTACTTGCGCGACAACATGGTCTACACGCGCAACGAGCGCGTCCAGCGCAACCTCAACTATGCCATCGTCGACGAAGTCGACTCGATCCTGATCGACGAGGCGCGTACCCCGCTGATCATCTCCGGCCAGGCTGAAGACCACACCGAACTCTACGTGCGCATGAACGCCGTCGCGCCGCTGCTGACCAAGGGCGAAGCCGCCAAGCAGGAAGGCGATGCCGACAGCGGCGACTACACGGTCGACCTCAAGGCGCACACCGTGCTGCTGACCGAGCAGGGCCACGAGAAGGCCGAAGAAATCCTTGCCCGTCAGGGCCTGCTGCCGGAAGGCGCCAGCCTCTACGAGCCGGCCAACATCCTGTTGATCCACCATCTCTACGCCGCGCTGCGCGCCCACAACCTGTTCCACCGCGACCAGCAATACGTGGTGCAGGAGGGCGAGGTCGTCATCGTCGACGAATTCACCGGCCGCCTGATGTCGGGCCGGCGCTGGTCGGATGGCCTGCACCAGGCCGTGGAGGCGAAAGAGGGCGTGGCGATCCAGTCGGAAAACCAGACCCTCGCTTCAATCACCTTCCAGAACTTCTTCCGCATGTACGGCAAGCTCGCCGGCATGACGGGAACGGCCGACACCGAGGCCTACGAGTTCCACCAGATCTACGGCCTCGAAACCGTGGTGGTGCCGACCAACAAGCCGATGATCCGACTGGATGCCAACGACCAGATTTACCGCACGGCGCAGGAGAAGTACAACGCCATCATTATCGACATCAAGGACTGCCACGGCCGCGGCCAGCCGGTGCTGGTCGGCACCACGTCGATCGAGAATTCGGAACTGCTGTCCGACCTGTTGACCAAGGACAAACTGCCCCACCAGGTATTGAACGCCAAGCAGCACGCCAGGGAAGCGGAGATCGTCGTCCAGGCCGGCCGCCCGGGCGTCATCACCATCGCCACCAACATGGCGGGTCGCGGCACCGACATCGTGCTCGGCGGCAGCATCGAGAAGCCGCTCGCCGCCATCCGCGAGGACGAGGCGCTGTCGGCGGCGGAGAAGGACCGGCGCACGGCGGACCTCAAGGCCGAATGGCAGAAGGTGCACGATCAGGTGCTGGCCGCCGGCGGCCTGCACATCATCGGTTCGGAGCGCCACGAATCGCGGCGCATCGACAATCAACTGCGCGGCCGCGCCGGCCGCCAGGGCGACCCCGGCTCCTCGCGCTTCTACCTGGCGCTCGACGATCCGCTGCTGAAAATCTTCGCCGGCGATCGCCTCAACGCCATCATGGTGCGCCTGAAGATGCCCGAGGGCGAAGCCATCGAGCACCCGCTGGTGTCGCGCTCGCTCGAATCGGCCCAGCGCAAGGTCGAGCAGCGCAACTTCGACATCCGCAAGCAGCTACTCGAATACGACGACGTCGCCAACGACCAGCGCAAGGTGATCTACCAGCAGAGAAACGAGTTGCTGGACACCGAGGACATCGCCGAGACCATCACGGCCATGCGCCAGGGCGTCATGCACGATGCCTTCCGCCTGCACGTGCCAGCGGAGAGCGTCGAGGAGCAGTGGGACATCCCGGCGCTGGAGGCGTCGCTGGCGGCCGAACACCAGCTCAAGCTGCCTATCGGCGAATGGCTCGGCGCCGAACCCAACCTCGGCGAGGAAGACATCCTGCGCCGCCTCCTTGACGCCGCCGACGCCGCTTATGCGGACAAGGTCGAGAGCGTCGATCTGGCCGCCTGGCGCGGCTTCGAACGCAACGTCATGCTGCAAAGCCTCGACACGCACTGGCGCGAACACCTCGCGGCGCTCGATCACCTGCGCCAGGGCATTCACTTGCGCGGCTACGCGCAGAAGGATCCGAAGCAGGAATACAAACGCGAGGCTTTCGAGCTGTTCGAAGCCCTGCTCAACACCGTGCGCATGGAAGTCACGCGCTTCCTCATGACCGTCGAAATCCGCTCCGAGGAGCAGATCGAGGAAGTCGAGCAGCATCACCCGCAGGTCGAGAACGTCCAGTACCACCACGCCGACTATGACGAGGCCCTCGGCGCGAAGGAGGAAAGGGCGCAGCAGCCGGTGCAGCGCGCGACCGAAAAGGTCGGCCGCAACGATCCCTGTCCCTGCGGTAGCGGCAAGAAGTACAAGCATTGCCACGGCAAGCTGGCCTGATCCTGCGATGACTTACCCGCTGCGCACGATCCAGGAGGATGGCGATGCCGTCGTCGTCCTCGACCAGACGCAACTGCCGCGCGAGACGGCTTTCGTCCGACTGACGAATCTCGAGGAGGTGGCCCACGCCATCCGCGTCATGCAGGTGCGCGGTGCGCCGCTGATCGGCGCCACGGCGGCCTACGGCGTCGCCCTCGGCCTTGGCGCGGCGGCGGACGATGCGCGCCTGACTCATGTTCTCGAAGTCCTCGGCGCCACGCGACCGACCGCGGTGAATCTGCACTGGGCCCTGGCGCGCATGAGCGCCGTACTGGCGCCGCTTGCCGCCGCCGCGCGTCGCCAGGCGGCGTGGCGCGAAGCTCGCGCCATCGCCCGCGAAGACGAGGCCGCCAACGCCGCCATCGGCGCCAACGGCTTGCCGGCGCTGCGCGCCATTGCCGCGCGCAAGGGACGCGTGGAAGTCATGACCCACTGCAACGCCGGCTGGCTGGCGACCGTGGCGCACGGCACCGCCATCGCGCCGATCTACGCGGCGCACGCCGCCGGCATCCCGGTGCATGTCTGGGTCTCCGAAACCCGCCCGCGTAACCAGGGCCTGCTGACGGCCTGGGAACTCAGGCAGGCGGGCATTCCGCACACCGTGATCGCCGACAACGCCGCGGGCTTGTTCATGATGCAAGGCAAGGTCGATTGCGTCATCGTCGGCGCCGACCGCATCGCCGCCAACGGCGACACCGCCAACAAGGTCGGCACCTATCTCAAGGCGCTGGCGGCGCAAGCGCATGAGGTGCCGTTCTACGTCGCGGCGCCGGTTTCCACCATCGATTTCGCCTGTCCGGACGGCGCGGCGATTCCCATCGAGGAGCGCAGCGTCGACGAGTTCGGCGCGATCGACAGCAAGGTCGCCAATCCGGCGTTCGACGTGACGCCGGCGGCGCTGATCGCCGGCATCGTCACCGAGCGCGATCTGCGACCGGCGCACGAACTCGCCGGGCTCAAACCGGACTAGATCACGCGGTCGTTGCCGCCATCGACGGGAATCTGCGCGCCGGTGGTCTTGGCGAACAGCGGACCGCAGAGCTCCGCCGCCAGTTCGGCGACGTCGCGGCTCGTCACTTCCGTCTTCAGCACGTTGTTGCGCTTGTATTCGTCGACCGTCAGGCCGTAGTGCTTGGCGCGCGAGGCCAGCACTTCCTCGGTCCAGATGCCGGTGTCGAACACGGCATTCGGATGCAGCGAGTTGATGCGGATGTTGTCGCCGCCCCATTCCAGCGCGGCGACGCGCGCCAACTGGTTGAGCGCCGCCTTCGATGCGGAATAGGCGGCGGCGCCCGGCCCCGGCGCCGGCACGTTCTTCGAGCCGATGACGACGACGCGGCCGCCGCGCGGCGCCAGCTTGAGGAAGGGATGGCATTCGCGCATCAGCACGAGGTTGGCGTCGAGGTTGATGCGCATGACGCGCTGCCAGTCCGCCGTCGGCAGCGCTTCGATGCGGCAACCGCCGGGGAAGATGCCGGCGTTGAGCCCCAGCATGTCGAGGCAGCCGAACTTCTCCACCGCCCGCGCGATCGCCGCCTGGAGCTGCGCTTCATCGGCGACGTCGCATTGGATGCCGAGGAAGTTCGCCTTGTCCGAGAGCGTCGAGATCGCCGCTTGCAGGTCGAGCGCGACCACGGCCGCGCCGCGCGCCATCAGCGCGTCGACGCAAGCCTTGCCGATGCCGGAGGCGGCGCCGGTGACCAGGGCGACCTCGCCGGCGAAAGCGGGCGGCTTGCCGCCTTTCTTCAGCTTCGCCTGTTCGAGATCCCAGTATTCGACCTCGAAGATGTCGCGCGCCGGCAGCGCCCGGTAGCCGCCGAGCGCCGTGGCGCCGAGGATGATGTCGACGGTATGGCCGTAGATGTCGGCGACGATGGCCGCGTCCTGGGCGCTGCGGCCGGCGGCACAGAGGCCGAACGCGGGATCGAGCACGACGCGCGGCGCTGGGTCGAGCATGGTTTTGCGGTCCTTCGCCTGCGGCTCGTGGGCGGAAAAGTAGGCGCGATAGTCTTCGCTATAGGTCTTGACGTCGCGGCCCAGCAGCGGCAGGCGCTTGGTGCGGATGACGTGGTCGGGCGTGGCCGGCCCTTGCTGCGAGAGCGTCGCGACGTCGCCGCGTTGCGCGAAAGCCAGGAACTTGCCGCCGGTGTGGCGGGCGACGATCATGGGGGCGCCGGCGGCGGCCGAGATGTCGGCGCGCAGCCGCGCCAGGTCGCGGACGACGGCCGCAGCCGGCAGCGGCGCCGCAGCCGGCAGCGACACGTGCCATGCCTTATGTTCCTGCAAATAGCTTTCGGCCTGGCCCACCAGCGCGATCATGCGTTCGTAGGATTCCTGCGCCGTGTCGCCGAAGCTGAAAATGCCATGGTTCAGCAGCACCATGCCGACGGTCTGCGGTCCGGCCGCGGCGGCGAAGCGCTCGGCGCAGAGCCGCGCCAGGTCGAAGCCCGGCATCACGTAGGGCACGACGACGACTTTGTCGCCGTAGATGGCGCGGATGCGCGCCTCGCCGTCGGCCGTGTTGGTGACCGTGACGACGGCGTCGGCGTGCGTGTGATCGACGAAGCGATAGGGCAGGATCGCGTGCAGGATCGCCTCGACCGACGGTACCGGCGCGGCGGCGCGCGTCTGGTGGGTGACGAGCTGGTTCACCATCTCCGGATCGGAAAGCGCCGGCAGCGCGGCGAGTCTCTTCAAGTGATCGAGACGCACGGGCGCGAAGCCCGCTTCGGCGATGGTTTCGAGATCCCAGCCGCTGCCTTTGACGTAGAGGACTTCCTCCTCCGCGCCGAACAGGTTCTTCTCGGCGATCTTGACCGACGTATTGCCGCCGCCATGCAACACCAGCGATTTGTCGCGGCCGAGCAGGCGCGACGTGTATACGCGTAGTTGCAGATCGTTGCCGCAGGCCTTCGCGTCGGCGTCCTGCCAAAGACTCTTCATCGGCTGTCCTAACTTGGTTGGGGGCGGGAATGCCCCCATTCCCGGCTTCCGCCCCGTTCGAGTGGGCGAGTTGGCTGCGGACCTCGGCGCCGTCTCAGAACTGCTTCTTGTTGAGTTCGATCAGCGCGTAGGCCGAGTGGTTGTGGATCGACTCGAAGTTTTCCGATTCGACCACGTAGGCGTCGATGCGCGGGTCGGCGTTGAGGACGCCGGCGACGTCGCGGACGATGTCCTCGACGAATTTCGGATTGTCGTAGGCGCGTTCGGTGACGTGCTTCTCGTCGGGGCGCTTCAACAGGCCGAAGAGTTCGCAGGAGGCCTGGCTCTCGGCCATCTGCACGATTTCCTCGATCCAGACGAAGGCGTTGGTCGTCGCCGTGATGGTGATGTGCGAGCGCTGGTTGTGGGCGCCGCGATCCGAAATCTTCTTCGAACACGGGCACAGGCTGGTCGCCGCGACGACGACTTTGGTGGTCTGGCGGTAGCGCCCGCCCTCGAGGATTTCGCCGGTGAAGGTGACGTCGTAGTCCATCAGGCTCTTGACCTTGGAGACGGGCGCTTCCTTGTTGATGAAGTACGGGAAGCTCATCTCGATGTGGCCGGTCTCGGCTTCCAGCAGCTTGACCATGTCGCGCAGCATGGACTCGAAGCTCTCGACCGAAATCTCGCGCTCGTGCGAGTTGAGAATCTCGACGAAGCGCGACATGTGCGTGCCCTTGAAGTTGTGCGGCAGGCCCACGTACATGTTGAAGGTGGCGATGGTGTGCTGCACGCCGCCGGTCTTGTCGAGGACTTTCACCGGGTGACGGATCGACTTGATGCCGACCTTGTTGATCGGCAACTGGCGCGAATCCTTGCTGCTCTGTACGTCTGGAATGCTCATAGGGTCCCTGGTGTTCACGGGGTGCTCTCCTCCGGGCGGTTTGGCGGTCATGTTAGCGTTCCCGACGAATTTACTCAACTATTAAAGTTTCTGATGCTGGACACGATTCCTTTTGCGTCCAGCCCGAGTTCTGCGAGCAACTGCGCTTGATCGCCGTGGTCGATGAAGCGGTCGGGCAGTCCGAGACGCAGCAGCGGTGTTTTCAAGCCCTGAACTTCCAGCGCGCGGGCGATCTCGGCGCCGGCGCCGCCGATGACGGCGTTCTCCTCGATGCTGACGAGCAGCGCGTGCGTCGTGGCGAGTTCTCTCACCAGTTCGTGGTCGAGCGGCTTGACGAAACGCATGTTGGCGACCGTGGCATCGAGCGTCTCGCCGGCTTGCAGCGACGGGGCGAGCAGGGTGCCGAAGGCGAGCAGGGCGATGTCGCGGCCGCGGCGGCGGATTTCGCCCTTGCCGACGGGCAGCGTCTCAAGCTCCGTCGTCAGCGCCACGCCGGGCCCCGTGCCGCGCGGGTAGCGCACGGCGCTGGGGCCGTCGAGACGGTAGGCGGTGGTGAGCATCCGGCGGCATTCGTTCTCGTCGGCCGGCGCCATCACCACCATGTTCGGGATGCAGGTCAGGTAGGAAAGATCGAAGGCGCCGTTGTGCGTGGCGCCGTCGGCGCCGACGAGGCCGCCGCGATCGATGGCCAGCATCACCGGCAGGTTCTGCAGGGCGATGTCGTGCACGAGTTGATCGTAGGCGCGTTGCAGGAAAGTCGAGTAGATCGCCACCACCGGCTTCATGCCTTCGCAAGCGAGTCCGGCGGCGAAGGTCAGCGCATGCTGCTCGGCGATGCCGACGTCGTGATAGCGCTGCGGGAACTCCTCGGCGAAGCGCACCAGGCCGGAGCCCTCGCGCATGGCGGGTGTGATGCCGACCAGGCGTTCGTCGGCGCGGGCCATGTCGCACAGCCAGTCGCCGAAGATCTGCGTGTAAGTGAGGCGGCCGGAGCCCTTGCCGGCGGCGATGCCGTT
>DAIEEM010000106.1 GCA_027325905.1 Rhodocyclaceae bacterium | reverse complement strand
CAACGCTTCCGGCATCAACGACGCCGCCGCCTTCCTGGTGCTGGCCGATGCCGCCAAGGCCGCCGCCGCCGGCCACAAGCCGATCGCGCGGCTCGTCGCCTACGCCATCGCCGGCGTGCCCAACGACGTCATGGGCGAAGGACCGATCCCGTCTTCCAAGCTGGCGTTGAAGAAGGCCGGCCTGACGCTCGACAAGATGGACGTCATCGAGTCCAACGAAGCCTTTGCGGCCCAGTCGATCACGGTCGCCCGCGGCCTGGAGCTGGATCCGGCCAAGACCAATCCGAACGGCGGCGCCATCGCGCTCGGCCACCCGGTCGGCGCCAGCGGCGCCTTCATCGTCACCAAGTTGCTGTACGAACTGCAACGCACCGGCGGCAAGTACGGCATGGCCACCATGTGCATCGGCGGCGGACAAGGCATCACGACGATTTACGAACGCCTGTAAGTCGGCGTTGTCTGGCTGCGGAGCGGGCCGGTTATGCCGGCCCGTTCCTTTTTGCACCGGAAGTGCGGGATTTTTGACCACCGGGGCCGCCATACGACGATGGGCGACGCGAGACGACACGTATGTTTCTTGTCGATGGTGTACGAAATGCTAATCTGGTTACAAGCGCCGACCTGAGCCAAGCGGGGGGGCTAGCGCCTACCGGTTTTCACCCAAGCGATCTATGATCGGCAACAGTTCGGAACGCTCTGGATCGCCACAAGCTCGACAACTCAGGAGACTTAACATGGCAAAGAAATCCGCAAAGAAGTCCGAAGCAGCCGTCTACAAGATTGTCGAGGTCATCGGCTCCAGCCCGTCCTCATGGGAGGATGCCGCCCGTATTGCCGTCGAGACTGCCGCCAAGACGCTGCGCGACTTGCGCATCGCCGAAATCACGAAGCTCGATATGAAGATAGACGATGGCAAAGTGGTCGCTTACCGGGCGCGGGTATCGCTATCGTTCAAGTACAACGGCTGATCGTCGGGCTAGCTCCGCGTGATCGAACGGAAATGTTCGTAGCGGCGGCGGTCGACGACGCCTGAGTCCAGCAGCGCCTTCACCGCGCAATCCGGTTCGCTGGCGTGGCGGCAGTCGTGGAAACGGCACCGACCCAAAGTCGGCCGGAATTCCGGAAAGCCGCGCTCGATGTCGCCGAACGACAGATGCGCGAGCCCGAATTCCTGCAGGCCGGGGGAGTCGATGATGGCGCTGCGCTCGTCGAGCCGGTACAGCCGCGCATGCGTGGTGGTGTGCTTGCCGGAGTCGAGCGCGACGGAAATTTCGCGCGTCGCCGCGGCGGCGTCGGGGACGAGCGTGTTGATGAGGGTGGATTTCCCCATGCCCGATTGGCCGACGAGCACGGAAAGTTGCCCGGCGAGCAAGGGGCGTAGCGGCGCCACGTCCTGCTTCGCGCAGAGTTCCAGCACCGTGTAGCCGAGGGCGGCGAAGGGGGCGAGCGTCGCGCGGCCCGCTGCGACGCGGAAAGCCAGGTCGCATTTGTTGAGGACGATGACGACGCGCAGATGCTCGTGTTCGGCGGCGACCAGGGCGCGCGAGAGCAGTTCGTCGCTGAAGGCGGGTTCGGTGGCGACCACCAGCACGAGTTGCGTGGCGTTGGCGGCGATCAGCTTCTGCTTCCACTGGTCGCTGCGGTAGAGCAGCGAACTGCGCGGCAGGTGTTCGCGGATGCGCGCCTGGCCTTCCTCTCCGGCGGCTTCGAGTTCGACTCGGTCGCCGCAGGCGTAGATGCTGCGCTTGCCCTTGGGCACCGCTTGCCACGCGCTGCCGTCGTCGGCGACGATTTCATAGTGCCGCCCGAAGGCGGCGACGATGGTTCCCTGCAAACTCAAAGCGCGAACAGCGCGTCGAGCTTGGCCGCGCAGATGAAGTCGTTCTCGCTCAAACCGCCGATGGCGTGGGTGGTGTAGGTCGCCGTGCACTTGTTGTAGCCGACGGCGAGATCGGGGTGGTGATCCTCGCGGTGGGAAATCCAGGCGGCGGCGTTCACGAAGGCCATCGTTTCGTAGTAATTCTTGAAGTGGTAGGTCTTGACGATGGCATGGCCGAGCAGCGTCCAGCCGGCGAGCTGCTTCAGCATGCCGTCGGCGGCGGCGGCGGTGAGCGGCGGAATGCCGCCTTCACAGGGTTTGCACTTGCCCTTGGCGAGATCGCATACGGCGTCCATGGCGGCCTCCTACTTGAACTTGTAGAACTGCTGGTTGAGATAGGCGACGACGTTGGCCTCGTCCTCGGGGAACCACTTGGTGCCGGTCTGCGTAACGCACATGGCGACGCGTTGCGCCAACGCCGTCTTGTCGTTGATGAGGCGCGGCGAGCGCGTGTATATCTTGCTGCCGTCGCCGCCGAACATCTTGGCATGGCAACTGATGCAATGCTTGTCGTGCAGCACCTTGCCGACCTTGGGGTCGCCGGCGGCGCCGGCCGATGTCGCGACGGCCAGCAGGGACATGAGGAGAAGGAAGCGCATGGTGACTCCTTTCAACGGTTTTGCAGCCTGGCGATGCGCAGGCTGGCCGGCGGGTGCGAGTCGTGGAACAGCGAGTGCAGCGGATCGGGCGTCAGCGTGGCCGCATTGTCCCGGTACAGTTTGACCAGCGCATCGACGAGATCGTTCGCGGCGGCATGTTG
>DAIEEM010000098.1 GCA_027325905.1 Rhodocyclaceae bacterium | reverse complement strand
GCCATATAATCCATCTCGCCGTGACAGCCGGCGGCGAGCCAGGCCGCGAGGCCGCGTTCGGCGTCGCCGAGATCGGCGCCGGCGATGCCGATGGCATCGAAACCGAGCTCCCCGCCCCAAACCTTGATTTGCGCCGCCAGCGCAGCCCAGTCGCGATCATGCATGCAAACCATCATACCCTGACGTTCGACCTCCCCGACGAAGCCGCCACGCTAGCGCTCGGCGCCTCCCTGGCCGCTCAAGTCGGCAACGACGCGGCCGCTAGAGTGCTCATCGCGCTGGAGGGCGACCTCGGCGCCGGCAAGACGACGCTGGTGCGCGGGTGGTTGCGAGCTTTGGGCGACCGGGGGCCGGTCAAGAGCCCGACCTATACGCTGGTTGAAGTTCACCCTGTTTCTGGATTACACTTGTATCACTTTGATTTTTATCGGTTCAACCAACCGGAAGAATATCTGGATGCAGGCCTGGACGAATACTTCGCGGGCGACGGAATCTGTCTGGTCGAATGGCCGGACAAGGCCGCGCCTTATCTGCCCGCACCGGACCTCGCCGTGTGTCTCACGGTCGCCGGAGACGGCCGCCACGCCTGCGTTTCCGCCCATAGCGAGCGAGGCCGGCAATGGCTGAACGGCCTGACGAAATCGCCGTCACTCGCCGCGACGTCCTCAAGTTCGCCGCCGCCAGCCTGACGCTGCTGGTCACGCGCGTCGGCTATGCGGCGCAGCCTTCGATCCTTGCCGTTCGCGTCTGGCCCGCGCCGGATTACACCCGGGTCACGCTCGAATGCGACCAGCCGGTGAAGTACACCCAGATGCTGGTGAAGAACCCGGACCGGCTGGTCGTCGATCTCGAAGGCATCGAGTTCAACTCCGTGCTCTCCGGCCTGCCGAACAAGATTCTCGATTCCGATCCGCAGATCAAGCGGATCCGCGCCGGCCGCAACAAGCCCGGCGTCGTGCGCCTGGTGATCGAGCTTAAGGTCGAGGTGAAGCCGCAGATCTTCACGCTGCAGCCGGTCGGCGAGTACGGCCATCGCCTGGTGCTCGACCTCTATCCGGCCGAAGCGCCCGACCCGCTGATGGCGCTGCTGCAGAAGAACGAAATATCGACGACGGGCGCGTCTCCTGGCGACAAGCCGGCTGCGGTGG
This sequence comes from Rhodocyclaceae bacterium, assembly GCA_027325905.1. Classification (GTDB taxonomy): domain Bacteria; phylum Pseudomonadota; class Gammaproteobacteria; order Burkholderiales; family Rhodocyclaceae; genus Nitricoxidireducens. Next base: position 4,757 of record DAIEEM010000098.1, on the reverse strand, counting down.
CCGAAAAGGGCAAGATCACGCGCCTGGTGACCGTCATGCTCGACCCCGGCCACGGCGGCGAGGACCCCGGCGCGCTGGGCCGCGGCGGCAGCCGCGAAAAGGACGTGACGCTGTCCATCGGGCGTCGGCTCAAGGCGCTCATCGACGCCGAGCCGAACATGCGCTCGGTGCTCACGCGCGACGACGACTTTTTCATCCCCCTCGGCCAGCGCGTGCAGAAGGCGCGGCGCGTGCAGGCGGACCTGTTCGTTTCGATCCACGCCGACGCCTTCCTGAAGTCGACGGCGCGGGGTTCCTCGGTATTCGTGCTGTCGGAGAATGGCGCCTCGTCGTCGGCTGCGCGCTGGCTCGCGCAGCGCGAGAATGCGGCGGACCTGATCGGCGGGGTCAACATCGGCGTCAAGGACCCCTACCTTGCCCGCACGCTGCTGGACTTGTCGCAGACCGCGACGCTGAACGACAGTCTGAAGCTTGCGAAATCGGTACTTGGGCAGATCGGCACTATCAATGCGCTTCACAAAGGGCAGGTGGAGCAGGCCGGCTTCGCGGTACTCAAAGCGCCGGACATTCCTTCGATCCTCGTCGAGACGGCGTTCATCTCGAATCCGGAGGAAGAGCGGCGACTGAACGACGACAGCTATCAGGAAGAGATGGCCGCGGCGATCCTCAAGGGCATCAAGCAGTACTTTGCCAAAAATCCGCCGCTGGCGAAGTCGAAGCTGACCTGATCGATTCAGTAAAAGACGATGGCGACCGCGGCCAGCAGTGCCGCCGCCAGGATCACCAATGCCAGTGCAACATCCGACCTGCCGTGGTCGGCCGATTGTCCGGCCGTCGCCGCGACGGGAACCACGGCGGGCGGTGCCAGGGCGGCGATGTCCTGCCGCTTGATCTTCACGGTCGCCGCATAGTCCTCGAATTCGCGTTCCATGCCGACGGCCCGGGCTAGCTTCTGCGTCTCCGCCAGGGAGTCGAAGGAGGACGACAAACCGCGCACGCCGCTGTCATCGCCGTCGTCGGCATGCCCGCCCAGGTGCACGCCGCTGTCCACGCGTGTCGGCGCCGTAGCCGGCAGGGTGCTGCCGTAGCGCCGCTCGCAGTCGCGCAGGTCGGCGGCGAATTCGCCGGCATCCTGGTAGCGGTCCTCGGGCCGCTTTTCGAGGGCGCGGGCGACGATCAGGTCCAGCATTTCGGGCAGGGCAGGATCGATGCGGCTCGGCGGCGGCGGATTGACCGTCGTCGTCTGGTACATCAGGGCTTCGAGGCCATTGCCGGCGAACGGCGGCTTGCCCGTCAGCGCTTCGTAGAGAACGATGCCGAGGGAAAAGATGTCGGCACGGTGATCGACGGTCTGGCCGAGCACCTGCTCGGGAGCCATGTACTTGGGCGAGCCGAGCAGGACGCCGGTGCGCGTCTTGACGTCGGATCGCTGGATGCGGGCGATGCCGAAGTCGGTGAGTTTCGCCATGCCGTTGGCGAGCACCATGATGTTGGCCGGTTTGATGTCCCGGTGCACCACGCCGCGCTGGTGGGCGTAGGCAATGCCTTCCGCCACCTGTGCCGCGATCGAGATCGCTTGCGCCGCCGGCAGCGGCTGGCCGGATCCGATCAGGTCCTTCAGTTCCCGCCCGTCGATGAACTCCATCGCCATATAGGCCAGGTTCTCGGTGTGGCCGAGGTCGTAGATGGTGACGATGGCGGGGTGGTTCAGCGAGCCCGCGGCCTTGGCCTCCTGATTGAAGCGGGCCTCATACTCGGCGCGCTCGTCGGGGTCGATCGACAGGTTGATAGTCTTGATCGCGACGGTACGGCCCAGCACCGGGTCGGTCGCCCGGTAGACGACGCCCATGGCGCCGCGACCCAATTCGGAAACGACTTCGTAACGTCCGAAATGCTCGGTCATGGAGTTCTCTGACCTTGGCTGTCCGCGCTCCGGGCCATCACTTCTTCGTGGGTCGCTTCGCCTTGACGCTCCTGAATACCGGACCCCAGATCGGATGGCCGGCCTCGGCTGGCGTCAGTTCGAAGGCGGGATCGACGTCGAGCGCCTTGCCGAACTCCTCGCGGCAGACGGTCGTCTTGCCGGTGACGCAGCCGATGAAGGCGAGATACTTGTGCGCCCTTGCCTGTTCCTGGGCATTCAGGCCCAGATCGAGGGCGGATTGCAGGTTCTTCGTTGCCGCCGGATAGCTGCCGTCGGCATATTCGTCGACGCCGACCTTTAATGCTTCGCTGCCCTTGCTTCCCGGCAGCAGGTTCGGCATCGACGAGCAGCCGAACAACAACGCCGTCAACGCTGCAAGCATCAGTCTTGAAAGCATCGGATTCTCCCTGTCAGAATTTGTGCTGTATTCTAATTTTTTCGCCCCCGGCGCCGTCAACGGTCGTCACGTAGGGCGCGAAATCGGCGTTGCGGATTTCGATGCGATGCGAACCGGGCGTCAGGGTCAGGTTCTTCAGCGGCGGAGTGACGCCCCTCTTCTGACCATCAACGTACACCTCGCCCCAAGGCAGTATCGCCAGCAATACGGAAACCTTCGGTTCGGCGGCCTTCTTCTTTTCCGGCGGGCTTGCGGCGGCGCGTTTGGTTTCGCCAGTTGCTTCGGCCGCCGCCGGGGCCGGGGTAGGTTCGGTCTTGCGCCCCAGGCGCAGCAGCAGCGCACCGACGATCAGGATCGCGGCTGCGGCGGCCGCCAACCAAAGGCGCTTTCGGCCGGGACCCGGCGGGGGCGACGATGCCGATAGTGCAGTCGCGGCCGCGGCAACGGAATCTTCCGCGGCGGCCATCGGCGGGCGGACGATGCCCGGCGTGCCCGGCGCGATGGCATAGACCGAGTGCTCGCGGACATGCTTGTCCGTATGCGTGCCCTCGTACTTGAACAGGGTCGAAAAATCCTTGGACAGGCAGGAGACGACTTCGTAATAGGAGCGCGAGACCAGGATGGTTCCCGGTTCGGCGAAGCTCATGACGCGTTGCGCCACGTTGATGCCGTCGCCGATGATGTTCATCTGGCCGTTGATGTCCTTGATCAGCCGCACCGGTCCCAGGTTGATGCCCATGCGAGCGCGCAGCGGCGGCTGCAGATCGGGGCTCTCGGCGGCGATCCCATCCCGTAGCGACATGGCGGCGAACAGGCAGTCCCCCGGGTTGCCGAGGAAGCTGACGGCGGCGCCGTCGCCGGTGTCCAGTACGATGCGGTCGGCGGTCGCCACATGCCGCATGGCGTCGACCAGCAGCGCGTTGAAGCGCTGTTTCAGCGCGAGTTGCTCCGCCACCGGCTTCTTCGAGTATTCCACGAGATCGAGGAATAGCACGCTGCAAACGAAGGTCCGATTCGAAGTGTCGGGCATGGAGCTTCAGGCCGGCGTCGCGTTATCCATGGCGCGATTATCCCATTCCAAGGGCAGAACGGGGCCGGCGCCCCCATTTCGCCAGCTTTGCCGCCGGCCGGTCGGCTTGGCCCGCCTGATATAATTCTTTCCTTTCCCAGTCCCACCAAGGCAAAGCGGCAATGCTGGTTTTCCGCAAGATTCCCGAACAGGCCTCGACGCCGACCGTTCTGACCATCGGCAACTTCGACGGCCTGCATCTCGGCCACCGCGCCATGCTCGAGCGCCTGGTGGCGAAGGCGCGCGAACTCGGCCTGCCGGCGTCGGTCATGACGTTCGAGCCGCATCCACGCGAACTGTTCGCGCCCGAGCAGGCGCCGGCGCGGCTGACCTCGATGCGCGAGAAGCTCGCCCTGCTCGAAAGCTGCGGCGTCGCGCGCACCTACGTCTGCCGCTTCGACCGCAAGCTGGCTGCGCTGACGGCCGACGATTTCATCGGCAAACTGCTGGTGCGCGGCCTGGAGGTGCGCCACCTCATCGTCGGCGACGACTTCCGTTTCGGCAAGGGGCGCAGCGGCGACTTCGCGGCGCTCGAAGCGGCGGGGCGGCAGCATGGTTTCGGCTGCGAGGCGATGCATACCGTCGAAGTGAATGGCGAGCGCGTTTCCAGTTCCGCCGTGCGCGATGCGCTGGCCGAGGGCGACCTCGAGCACGCGGCGCGGCTGCTGGGCCGTCCCTACGTCATCGCCGGCCGCGTCGTGCATGGCGACAAGGTCGGCCGCAAGTACGGCTTTCCGACCGCCAACGTCCAGTTGAAGCGCAAGCGCATGCCGCTGACGGGGGTGTTCGCCGTGACCGTGTCGGGCCTCGGCAAGGACCAGTTGCGCGGCGCCGCCAACCTCGGCGTGCGGCCGACGCTGGCGCAGGGCTTGAAGCCCGTGCTCGAAGTGCATCTCTTCGACTTCGAGCGCGACATCTATGGCAGCCATGTCACCGTGCATTTCCTGCACAAGCTGCGCGAAGAGCGCAAGTTCGCTTCCCTCGACGAATTGAAGGTCCAGATCGCCCGCGACGTCGCCGACACGCGGGCCTACTTTGCAGGGTTTTCCCATGGCTGATTACCGCAAGACGCTCAACATGCCGGACACGCCGTTCCCGATGCGCGGCGATCTCGCCAAGCGCGAGCCCGGCTGGGTCAGAGAATGGCAGGAACGCCAGCTCTACCGGCGCATCCGCGACGTCGCCAAGGGCCGTCCGCGCTTCGTGCTGCACGACGGCCCGCCCTATGCCAACGGCGACATTCACATCGGCCATGCCGTGAACAAGGTGCTCAAGGACATCATCGTCCGCGCCAAGACCCTGGCCGGCTTCGACGCGCCCTATGTGCCGGGCTGGGACTGCCACGGCTTGCCGATCGAGCACCAGAT
>DAIEEM010000080.1 GCA_027325905.1 Rhodocyclaceae bacterium | reverse complement strand
GGAAGTAGGCGATGCAACCCTGCGAGCCATGCACATAGACCAGCGCCTTGTGGTAACCCAGGCCGCACAACGAGGAGCCGAGCGGCTGGCAGGCCTTGGCCGGATTGATGGTCAGGGCTTCGCGCTTGAAGTTGAGCTCCTGGTACTCCTGACTGGTGGTCCACAGGAAGGTCTCCTCGACCTTGTCCTTGCCGTGGCCTTCCTCGAAGGAAGCGCGCTTGTTGCCTATCGTCTGCCGATATTCGTCGTTGCGAAACAGCGGGAAGCACGGCTTGATGTCTTCTACGTTTTGCATCTCGATCTCCTTTGCCCCGCCACTCATCCGTGGACGCGGGCTTAAGCTTGAGGGGGTGATTCTGCCGCTTGCTCTGCCCTCAGGCGGCAACCTTCAGCAGGGAGCCCGCGGCCTTCGGCTGCCAGGGGGCCTGCATCATGTTCCAGCAGGGATTGTTGATGGTCATGTCCATGTCTCGGGCGAACACCGCGAAACCGTCGCAGCCGTGGTAGGGGCCCGAATAGTCCCAGGAGTGCAATTGACGGAAGGGCACGCCCATCTTGTGGAATACGTACTTTTCCTTGATCCCGGAGCCGATCAGGTCGGGCTTCATGGCTTTCACGAATTCCTCGAACTCGTAGCCGGTGACGTCGTCGTAGATCAGGGTGGCGTCGCCCATTTCCTTGATGGTGCGGTCGTAGTCGTCGTTGTGGGCGAACTCGTAGCCGGTGCCGACCACTTCCATGCCGAGGTCTTCGTAGGCGCCGACGACGTGGCGCGGACGCAGGCCGCCCACATACAGCATGACCTTCTTGCCTTCGAGGCGCGGACGGTACTTGGCGATGATGGCTTCCATCGCCGGCGTGTATTTCTCGATCACGCGCTCGGCGCCTTCCTTGATCTTGTCGTCGAAGAAGGCGGCAATCTTGCGCAAGGACTCCTTGATCTTGGTCGGGCCGAAGAAGTTGTATTCGAGCCAGGGAATGCCGTACTTCTCTTCCATGTGGCGGCTGATGTAGTTCATCGAGCGGTAGCAGTGGAGGAGGTTGAGCTTGACGTTGGGGGTGTTCTCCATTTCCGCCAGCGTGCCGTCGCCGGACCACTGGGCGACCACACGCAGGCCCATTTCCTCGAGCAGGATGCGCGAGGCCCAGGCGTCGCCGCCGATGTTGTAATCGCCGAGGATGGCGACATCGTAGGGCGTCTTCTCGAAGGCCTTGCCGTCGCGGTTGGAAATGATCCAGTCGCGTACCGAGTCGTTGGCGATATGGTGGCCGAGCGACTGGGAGACGCCGCGGAATCCTTCGCAACGGACGGGGACGACCGGCTTGCCGATTTCGGCAGCGGACTTCTTCGACACCGCCTCGATGTCGTCGCCGATCAGGCCGACCGGGCACTCGGACTGTACCGAGATGCCCTTGTTGAGCGGAAACAGCAGTTCGATTTCGTTGATGACCTTGGCCAGCTTCTTGTCGCCGCCGAAGACGATGTCCTTCTCCTGGAAGTCGGAGGTGAAGTTGATTTCGCAGAAGCTGTCCACGCCGGTGGTACCGACGTAGTAGTTGCGGCGGCCGCCGCGGGCGTATTGGCCGCAGCCGATCGGGCCGTGGGAGATCGAGATCATGTCCTTGATCGGACCCCACACCACGCCCTTGGAACCGGCGTAGGCGCAGCCGCGCATGGTCATGACGCCCGGCAGCGACTTGCGGTTGGAGGTGATGCACTTCTTCGACGACTCGAGCTCCTTGTCGTTGATCATCAGGTGCTTGGCGCGGTCCTTCTTCGCCTTTTCGGGGTAAACCTCGAGCACCTCCTGCACGAGGGCTTCGGTTTCTTCGCGGGTTAGCGCAGCCATGTTGCTTCTCCTTGTCGGACGTCGGCCTCTATCCGGGCACGGCGCCCCGTTGGATTGAATGGAATCTCGAATCAGGCGGCAGCGGCTTCGGCGGCCAGTTGGGCGGCGGTCTTGCCGATGATGGCCGTGTTTTCCACTTCCATGATGCCGAACTCCATCAGCAGTTCTTCGAGTTCGTCCATGGTGCAAGGCGTCGGAATGACGAACTTCTTGTTGTCGACGATCTTCCTCGCCAGGGCACGGTACTCGTCGGCCTGATTGGCCTTGGGGTCGTACTCGATGACGGTCATGCGGCGGATCTCGGCGTGCTGGACGACGTTGTCGCGCGGCACGAAGTGGATCATCTGCGTGCCGAGCTTCTCGGCCAGGGCGATGATCAGTTCGTCCTCGCGGTCGGTGTTGCGCGAGTTGCAGATCAGGCCGGCCAGGCGTACGCCGCCGGAGTTGGCGTACTTGACGATGCCCTTGGCGATGTTGTTGGCCGCGTACATGGCCATCATCTCGCCGGAGCAGACGATGTAGATTTCCTGCGCCTTGTTCTCGCGGATCGGCATGGCGAAGCCGCCGCAGACCACGTCGCCGAGCACGTCGTAGAACACGAAGTCGAGCTCGTCGTCGTAGGCGCCCTCTTCCTCAAGGAAGTTGATGGCGGTGATGACGCCGCGGCCGGCGCAACCGACGCCGGGTTCCGGGCCGCCGGACTCGACGCACTTGATGCCGCCGTAGCCGATGGACAGCACGTCCTCGAGTTCCAGATCTTCGACGCTGCCGGCCTCGGCCGCCAGCTCCATGACGGAGTTCTGCGCCTTGGCATGCAGGATCAGGCGCGTCGAGTCGGCCTTCGGATCGCAGCCGACGATCATCACTTTCTTGCCGGCCTCCGCCAGGGCGGCGACCAGGTTTTGGGTGGTGGTAGACTTGCCGATACCACCCTTGCCGTAGATGGCGGCTTGACGCAGTTTTGCCATGATGCAATCTCCTATGTCTGAAATTCAACTCGGGGGCCGGACTGACTCCCGCGTTCCCGAGTTACGTTCCGCAAAGACCATGCCAAGCCATCACACCTCACGCAACGAATTGAAATGAATCGAGTTATTCAGCGAGCGGCCGCTGCCGCTGCCGCGGCATCCGACAACGGCGCAGCGCTTTGTCGCAGTACCGACAATGAAGGTGAGACGCTGCCGCCGAGTCTGCCGAGATGGGCGCGCTTGCCGATCAACCGCTGCAATCTTCCCGCCGTCATACTCGGCAGCGTCACCTTCCAGCGCCATCCCACCGACCTGCTGCTCGACGGCGTCGCCGAATTGCATGCCGATTTGTTTCGCCGCCTCGATCTCGTCGGCGACAGCGCCGAACGCGCCGCCGCCTTCCGCGATTATGTCGCCGTGCATTTCTGCCTCGACCAGTTGGAAGAAGCCGGCCTCACCGACGCCTCGCAACAGCGCGCCAAGGCCAACTGGATGCGCGCGCTGCGTGGCTGGAGCTTCGATTCGGACGGCCGCGAAGGTGCGGTCTTGAAGGGCTGGGTGGAATCGCGCTTCGGACTGCTGCCGCGCTTCCACCGCGAGCCCTTGCGCGACTTCGTCGGTCCCGCCTACCGGCGCTACCAGGAGATGCGCGCCGCCGGCATCTCGGGCACCAATGCGCTGGAAGGCCAGCTAGACCTGCTCTACGCCTACTGCCAGTACGAGTTCCGCCGCAACGCGCCGGCGCGCCCGACGATCGAGCTCTACCGCGGCATCAACCGCATCGGCGACCATGAAGTGCTGGCAGGCGACGGCCGCCGCCAAATCGTGCTCTTCAACAACCTCGCCTCCTTTACCCGATCGCGCGAACGGGCCGGCGAATTCGGCGACTACATCCTGGCGACGCAGGTGCCGTCGGCGAAGATATTTTTTCACTACGGGCTGCTGCCGGGCGTGCTCAAGGGCGAGGACGAATACCTCGTCGTCGGCGGGGCTTACGCGGTGACCATCAAAACCCTCTGAGCCGCCGCAACGGCGACGACGGAATCCCTGCAAATACGAAAAATAGTTCTTGCCATTGGCCTATTGTTCCCGTATGGTGGCCGGGCATTCGATTCAAGTAGCGTATTGCTGTTCTGTAGTCACCCGCCGTAAGGGCGCCGTTTCTCCGCTGCCAACTAGCTTTCTTGATTTCGCTTGCGTTGATGGGCACATGCCCGATTTTTAATTTTTTCAAGGAAAGTTACATGGCAACCGGTACCGTAAAGTGGTTCAACGACGCTAAGGGCTTCGGCTTCATTACCCCGGACGAAGGCGGCGACGACCTGTTCGCGCACTTCTCCGAAATTCAAGGCAGCGGCTTCAAGTCGCTCCAAGAAGGCCAGAAGGTGAGCTTCGAGATCAAGCAAGGCCCGAAGGGCAAGCAAGCCGCGACGATCAAGCCGCTGTAAATAGCGCTGGACCGTTCAAAGAAAACCGCAGCCTCGGCTGCGGTTTTTTTATGTGCGCGGCGTCATGGCATGCCGCGAACGTCCTCGCAACCGACGATCCGGTTGCGCCCCGACTGCTTGGCCTCGTACATGCGGGCATCGGCGAGTTCCACGAGTTCGGCCCAGTCCCTGGCGTTGTCCTCGACCCGCTCGGCCACGCCGATGCTGGCCGTCACCGGCACGCCGTCCGGCGCGGCGCCCAGCCCGAGTTCGCAGACCCGCAGCAAACCCTGGCAAGCCTGCTGCCGGGTGGCGTTCGGCAGGATCAGCACGAATTCCTCGCCGCCCCAGCGCGCCAGGATGTCGCCGGCCCGAAGGTGCCGGCGCAACTGCAACGTCGCATTTCGCAGAACCTGGTCACCGGCTTCATGGCCGAAGCTGTCGTTGACGTGCTTGAAATGGTCGAGATCGATGAAGGCCAGCGACAACGGCGCATGGATGCGCGTCGACAGGATGAACTGGAGGTCGAGCAGTTCTTCGCCGCTATTGCGCGTGAAGCAGCCGGTCATGTTGTCGCGGATCGCCTCGCGGATGAAGACGATCATAAAACCCAGCTGCGACAGGCCGGCCAGGGCCGAGACGCAGACGATCAGGGTCAGCAGCCAGATCGTCACGCCCAGCGCAGGCAGGTCCATCGGCGCGTCGCTCACGGCGGTGGCAAGAACGGGCATCAGCAGCATCGGCAGGGCGAAGGCCAAACATTCGACTAGGGTCAGCGGAAATATCGACAAGCCCGCCAGCATGACAAACGGCAGGAACGTGTAGCCGCTGGCGATGGCCTTCTGCAGCCCATGCAGATCGAAGGCGGCGATATGTCCGTAGGAGAACAGGAAGAAGGCGGACGGCACTGCCAGCAGCAGGCCGAGCGCCCGATAAGCGTCGCGGCTGCGGTCGATGCTCCATTTGACGAAAACGATCGCGCCGAAGGCCGCCGACGCCGCCACGCGCGCCCAGGCCAAGCCATGCCAGACGTCGGAAGGAAAGACCAGCATGTCGACGACGATCCAGAGCGGCGTCAACACCGCGAAAAGGCCGGCCACCAGCCGCACCCGCGTCAGGATGACGGCCGTGCGCCGCTTCGACAGCAGGGAGAGGTGCCCGCCCGGACAGAACAACCAGCCGACTTCTTCGGTGGTCATTTCGATCAGGATCATCGACCAGGCGTGGTGCCACAGTTTCGCCAGTGTCGCTTTCAGCATTCGAGGCTCCCTCCAGCCCAGACGCATCGGAACTACGGCTTGCCGCGGGCAATGACGTGGCCCTCGGACACAAACCTCGCTAGGCTACGCTTGCATCATGGTCTTTTCAAGCTCGGCACCCCATGGCGGTTTGTCGCACAAGCGACAAACCCGACGCGTATGCCGAGCCGCCGCGCGCCTGGCGCGCTCGGCCTGCTTCTTGCAGGGAACGCAGGAACAGCAAGGAGACAACATGATTTCCCCACAATTGCGCACCGAAATCGTCGCCGGACTAAAGGACGGCAGCATCGTTCCCTATCTCGGCCCCGGCATACTGGCCGATGTCGTGTCGGCGAGCGGCACGCCGATCCCGGCCACCAGCGAGCAACTGATCCTCGGACTGAACGGCGGTAAGCCGATGGCGCCGAAACTGATGTACGAATTCTCGCGCGCGGCGATGAACGTCGAACTCAAGCGCGGCCGCGCGGCGGTAACGCGCTTCCTCGATACCACCTACAACGCCACCGACTGGAGCCGCGCCGCAGTGCACGACTGTCTGCGCGCGCTGCGTCCCGCCTATGTGATCGACATCAACCGCGACACGCAACTGATCGACAGCTATGCCGGCACGCCCCACGTTCTGGTGCTCGGCTGCGCCCGCATCGGCGGCACCGATTTCCGTTTCAAGCTCTACGCTTACGATGGCGCCGACTACACGGCCATCGTCCCCGAGCAGGCCGCGCCGGACCAGCCGGTGCTGTTCAAGCCGATGGGCGCGCCCAAGCCGCAGTCTTCGTATATCGCCGCCGACGCCGACTACGTCGATTTCATCACGGAGTTGATGGGCGGCTTCGCCGTGCCGTCCTTCGTCAAGACGCTGCGCCGCAACAAGCGCTATCTCCTGCTCGGCATGCGCCTCAACCGCGATACCGAGCGCATGGTGCTGGCCGACATGATCTATGGCGCGGCGACGCCGGCCGGCTGGGCCTTGATCGAGAATCCGAACGACAAGGAGCGCCGCTTCCTCGACAAGCTGCACATCGAGTTGATCGAAGCCAATTGCGCCGAACTCATGGCCGACACCGGCGCTTGCGCCTGAGTCAGGCGATTGCGGCAGTTGCAGCGACGGCGACGAGCGCGCGCGCCTGCGAACGGCACGCCTCGCGCACGGTCGGGTCCAGCGCCCTGAGCCAGCGCGCCGGAATGGCGTCGGCGCCGTAGAACGCGCCCGCCAGCATGCCGGCGATGGCCCCGGTGGTGTCCGCATCGCCACCGCGATTGGTCACGTTCACCAGGCAGGCCTCGAAGCCGTCCGTCTCCATCAGCGCCTGCAGCACTGCCTGCAGGCTTTCGACAATCCAGCCGCTGGGGTTCTCGCGGCGCCGGCCCTTGTAGCGAAATTCAGGACGCGCGTCCAGAAGCGGTATCAAGCGGCGACGATAGACTTGGCGCAACGGCTCGCCGCGCACGAAGTCCTGCACCGCCAGCGCCAGGAATTCGCTGGCGGCATCCGAGGACGCGTTGTTGTGGGTGACGTGCGCCTGCGCGCGAACGGCGCCGCGCACGGCGGCCTCCTCGCGGCCGAGCGTGCCCAGCGCCACCGGCAGCACGCGCATGGCCGCGCCGTTGCCGGCGTCGTTTTCCGAAGGCGGCGCGCAGGGATCGCCGCTGCCGCGGAAGGTGATGAGGTTACGCCGCACAGTATTGCCGATGTCGATGGGCTTGGCGCGCATCCAGCCGTCGAAGGCGTGGGCGCAGGAGAGCGGCTGCACAGTGCCGCCGTCCGCCAGGATCGCCGCCCCCAGAGCCAGCGACATCGTCGTGTCGTCGGTCACCTGGCCGGGCTTGAGGCGCAGCCAGCCGCCGCCGCGGAGCTCGCGGTGCACGCCGTACTGGCTGCGAATCTCGCGCGGCGTGAGGAATTCGACCGTCGCGCCCAGGGCATCGCCCAGGGCCAGCCCGAGGTAGGCGGCTTCGGCGCGCGCAACCCACTCAATGGCGCGAACAGTGGACTCGGGTGTCATCGAACTTGCCGAGCGCAGTGAGCCGGTCAGGCACCTCCCCGGGGCGGCGGAGGCGGGAATTCGCGGAGCTCTGCTCCGCGCCGCCGTAGCCGGCTGACTGAGCAAAGCCAGCCGTGAAACGGCGAAAGTGGGTGGGTCTTGGAGGCCGCACGGCGGCGAAATAATCGTCAAGCCGGCTCGACGATTATTTCGCCGCCCAGCACCTGCGCCTGGCAGGCGAGACGGTGATGGCGCGGCGCCAGGTTGTCCTTGAGCACCTGGTCTTCGAGCACCGAGGGCGCGGCGAGGTTCTCGCCGCCGGCGACGACCTTGGTCAGGCAGGTGCAGCAATCGCCCTCGCGGCAGCCGTAGGTGATGCCGGCGCCGACCTTTTCCGACACCTCGATCAGGCGCGTGCCGGCCGGCACCGAGACGGTGACACCGACATCGGCGAACGTGACTTTTGCTTTCGGCATGGCGATTCCTCAGTGATTGCAGCGGTCGGTGCCATCGGCGCCGTGGCCCTGGCAGCGGTGGGCACCGTCGGCGCCGTGGCTGCACGCTTCGAGGTTGTCCTCCTTGGGTGCATCGGGCAGGCCGATCCAGGCGTCGATCGCGGCGGCATCGAAGCCGACGCGGCGCACGCCATCGACTTCGAGCAGCGGACGGCGAATCAGCAACGGGTACGCCTGCAGCAGGGCCAGCGCCGTTGCTTCGTCGAGTTCCTCAGGCACGATATCGCCGCACTTCACGGCCGGCGAATTGCGATTGAACCACTGCGCGACCGGCAGCGGATCGAAGAACGACAGCAGTTTCATGCGCGTCCATGGCATTTGCAGCAAGTCCTTCGCCACGACGGTATGGCCGGCCGCTGACAGCAATGCCTTCTGGCGGGCATTGCCGGAGCAGCCCGGCTTTTCATAAAACACGACGACAGCCATTAATCGAATCTCCTATCGGGCGGCGATCTCCGCCTGGACCGCCGCCCAGCGGGTGGGCGGAATGCCGGTCAGCGAACCCGGCGGGTTCATCGGTTCGTTCACTTCATTGACGATCGCGCCCTCAACGGGACAGATCGCCACGCATTGCGGATCGGCGAAGTCGCCGAGGCATTCGGTGCATTTGTCGGCATCGACGAGGAAATGCGGCTGCGCCGCGGCGATGGCCTTGTTCGGGCACAGCGGTTCGCAGGCCCAGCAGTTGACGCAGAATTCGACGATTTCGAGCGCCATGTCAGTGCTCCATGATGCTGCGCGTCTTCCGCGACGCATGAAACTGAGAATCTGGTGCTCGGCGTCTCTGCGCGCGCCACTGGCAGCGGCGCGCCACGGATGGCGGGTGTCCGATTCCCTCCTCCTTTACTTGCGGGATTCGGCCACCCGCCACCCTTGGCCGGAATCCTCGGTGCATGCCTTGAGCTGCAAAACCGCACGGTGGTTCCGGATCGGGCCGGTGGGGTGTCCTGCTGCGCGTAAGTAAAGGAGGAGGAGGAGGCGGTCTCACCGCCGACGGAGGACATGGAGCGCAGCAGGACATCCCACCGGCCTGATCGCGCACCGCCGCCGAAAGCCAAACAGCTTTCATCTCAGGCCCTCCTCTGCGCCGCCAGTGGCGCCGCCAGCTTGCCGGCCACCAGCATTTCGCGCCACACGGCCGTGACGGCCTCCTCGATGGGTTCCATCGCATGCTCGCCGTTGGGCTTGATGCCGGCCGCTTCCAACTGGCCCCAGGGCTCGAAGCCGATGCGCGCGCAGAGCACCGCCTCGCAACCGTCGAGCGCGCGGATGGTCTTGGCGAGCACGGTCTCGCCGTCGCCGCAGCTATCGTTGCCGGCGCAGTAGAGATCGGTCTTGCGCGTGCCCACGAGCTTGGCTCCGGCTTCCGTCGCCTCGTAAATCAGGAACTCGCGGGCGTGGCCGAAATGCTCGTTGACCAGGCCGCCGCCCTTGCTCGCCACGGCCATCAGCACGGCTCGGCCTTGCACAACTTTCGCGGGGCGGCGCAGCGTAATCACCTGCATCGATGCAGGCACATCGGGCGCCGCGGCCACGGCATGCCGCGCCGCCCGCTTGGCCTCGAGCTCCGCGGCGACCTTGGCGCGCAGGGCGAGGCGCCGCGCCATCGCCGCTGCGTGGTCGATCTCCATCGCCTCGACCTTGTCCATCGTGAACTCGGCGCCGCGATCCTCGCCCAGCAGGCCCACCGCGTCGGCGCGGCACTGGCGGCAATGGCGCATCATGTTCATGTCGCCTTCGCAGGCGTCCTGCAAAGCCTTCAGATCGGCGGCCGTCGGACTGCGCTGGCCCATCATGCCGTAAAAAGTGCCGTGCTCTGCGGCGGCGATCAGCGGCATGACGTTGTGCAGGAAGGCGCCCTTGGCCTTGACGATCCGCGACACCTCCTTGAGGTGCCGGTCATTGACGCCGGGGATCATCACCGAATTCACCTTGACCAGAATGCCGCGCGCCACCAGCATCTCCAGGCCCTTCTGCTGCTGCTCGACGAGGATGGCGGCCGCCGCACGGCCATGGATGCGCTTGTTCTTCCAGAATATCCACGGATAGATCTTGGCGCCGACGTCAGGGTCGACGCAGTTGATGGTGATGGTGACGTGGTCGATATTGTGCTGCGCCAGTTCCGCAACGGACTCGGGCAGCGCCAAGCCATTGGTCGACACGCAAAGCTTGAGGTCGGGAGCCTTCTCGGCCAGCATGCGGAAGGTGGCGAAAGTGCGCGCCGGATTGGCGAGCGGATCGCCCGGCCCGGCGATGCCCAGCACCGACATCTGCGGGATCGCCGCCGCCACCGCCAGCGTCTTCTTCACCGCCTGCTCGGGCGTCAGCAGTTCCGAAACCACGCCGGGCCGCGACTCGTTGGCGCAGTCGTACTTGCGGTTGCAATAGTGGCACTGGATGTTGCAGGCCGGCGCCACGGCGGCATGCATGCGCGCGAAGTGGTGATGAGCTTCCTCCGAATAACAGGGGTGATCCTGCACCTTGAGGCGAATTTCGTCAGGCAAGCCGTTCATCTGGCCGGCTGTCGAACCGCAGCCGCTGGCGCTGCATCCGCCGGGTTTGGCCGAGGCATGGGCAATGACGGGCAGGTTCACTTGTTTTCTCCCGCGGAGTGATTGGAGGCTGAGCATATTCAGCAACGCTCATGCCAGCCGCCACGGGACGCCAAGCAACTGAAAACAAGTGATATTCGCAACGGCTTAACGCTGTCGCAAAGGCGACAATCCGACAAAGCCAACAAGGAAGCCGTTCAGGACGGTGCGAAGGCCAGCGGCCGCGAGAACGGCGTCCGCTGCGGCGGCGCCTCATCCGCCGCAGTGCCGAATTTAGCATCGCCTGTCGCCGGCTTCGCCCTGCTCCACAACTGGGCGACGGCCTGCATCATGCTGAGGCATATCTCCAGCTTTCCCAGACCGACGACGGTGAAAGTCGGCAGACTGGAGTCGCATGGGCGCGGACGCAGCAGCAGATGGCCTGAGATATCCGCCAGTACCCAGACCTCCGGGGTATTGAGCGCGTCGGGCGGGGTGCGCACGACGATGCCGGTCTCGCCATTGGCCAGGCGCACGACGCTTCCCGGTGGAAAGATGCCGACTTCGCGGATCAAGACGTTTATCAGGCTGCCGTCATAGCGCCCCACCGCGTTGGCGTAAATGCCGGCCAGCGCCTTGGTGGCCGGAATGCGACCGCGGTAGGGGCGCGGCCGCAGCATCGCACTGAAGGCATCGGCCAGCGTCGCAATGCGCGCCTCGACGTCGATCGGGTCGCTTCCGGCCGGGTAGCCGCTGCCGTTGAGGCCGCGATGATGCTGGCGGACGCAGCGCAGCCAATAGACGTCGCGTACCCCTAGCCGTTCCAGCCAACTTGCGCCCTCATCGGGATGCCTGTGCACGATGGCTTCGTGTTCGGCTGACAACTGCGCATCGGCCTCCAGCAGACGCCGGTGCGGCAGCAAGGCGATATCCAGGGTCAGAACCGCGGATACCAGCGCCCGCCGTCGTTCGATGGCCCATTTCTGCGCCAGCGCGATGCGCGCGGCGATGACGGCGGCCATGACGTGATGAACGGTGTCGTAGCCGTGGCGGCAATCGAGATGCGCCATCGCAAAAGCCGCATCGCCGTCCTTTTCACAACACGTGAGGATGGCGTCGGCGATCTTGCCGACCAGGACGGCGAACTCCGGCCAATCCGGTTCTTCGCGCAGGCGTTGGTAGAGCATCGCCAAACGAGCCGCCACGAGTTCCGTCTGTTCGAAGACCGAATGTGTCGGCTGCGCGTGCACCACCGCGGGCGCCACGTCCACGGCTTCCTTCATGCCTACCGCGAGCAGGTGTTCGAGTTCGCGCTGCGTGCCGACGGCGAGCCCGCGGCGCAACAGCAGGCGGCCGTGGCTATCGTAGATCGATTGCGCCAGCGGGGCGTTCAGCCAGATGTCGCGGACGTCGACGGGAACAAGCTTATTCATAAACATGATGACGGCACGGCGTCGCCGAACCGCGGATCGATGGAACTTGGCTGGCGTATCGGCCATAGCATGATCTATACCTTTAGTACTGATCGGAGGAGAGGAGGCAATTGCTCCTTTCGCCACGGTTCAGGTAGTAGAATCAAGCCAAGCGCATGTACTGCCAAGCATGCTGACCGGGAATCGCCCCCCCGCCCCTGGGCGCGACGACTTTGAGAAAGGACAATTGCCGGCCTTGTCGTTTCGCCGTCGTCCCACAGCGCTGGAGTCCGATCCGCAATTGCGGCGGGAAGTCCGCGAACGGGGAAACAACGGATGAGAATCGGAGCCGGCGTTGTTTGGGTATTCATATGCATGACGGATGCGAGACCTCGCTGAAGTACGCAATACATGCAATACACGACTACGATGCTCAGATTAGCATGCGATTGCATGCCAGTCAAGAAACACTCGGTGTCTTTCCGCGCGCTGCCGGCGAGCCCGACCCGAATCGCTGCGGATCACGAGGCGCCAAAGCATGGCACCGCTGAACGAAAATAAGGCGCGCGCGGCCGCGGAGACTAAGGCCGCAGAGGGAAGATCGCCCGACGACGATCCGCGCAGCGCAGTCGCCGGGCGGCTGCGCATGGCGCGCGGCAGCCTCGGCCTGACGCAAAAGCAAGTCGCGCAGCGCATCAACATGCCGCTGCCTTCCTACAAGGACTACGAGACTGGCAATCGCATACCAGGCGGCGAAGCGCTCGGGCTGCTGATCCTGGCC
This sequence comes from Rhodocyclaceae bacterium, assembly GCA_027325905.1. Lineage (GTDB taxonomy): Bacteria > Pseudomonadota > Gammaproteobacteria > Burkholderiales > Rhodocyclaceae > Nitricoxidireducens. Next base: position 957 of record DAIEEM010000080.1, on the reverse strand, counting down.
GGCATCAATGCCAACTGGCTGATCACCGGCGAAGGGCCGATGATGATGACGGGACTGGCGCCGAGCGACGCTGCGCCGACGGCGCCGGACTGGAAAGTGCTCGCCGGCGTCATCGCCGACGTCGAGAGCCGCATGGCGGCGCTCAAGCTCAATCTGATGCCGGAAAAGAAGGCCGAGCTGATCGGGCTGGTCTACGACTACTACAGCGCGTCAGGCAAGCGCGACGCATCGCTGCTCGACCGCTTCCTGAAGCTCGTCGAAGCGTCGCCGTCCGGGCGAGGCTAGTGGGGCCGGCGCAGATCGAGGCAGTTCTCGATCGAAATTCCCCAGCGGCGCGGATCCTCGGGCGCGACGATGCGGTCGTGCCCGTACCAGGGCGCTTCCGCCAGATCGCGGTCCTCGGGCACGACCCGGCCCGGCACCGCCGGGTCGTATATCACCCTAACCAGCGGGCTCAGCAAGTCGCCCGGACGGTGCCGGATCACCACGGCCAGTAGCCCGCTGTCCAGGCGCACCAGCGAACCGACCGGATAGATGCCGATCGCGCGGACGAATCCGGTGCTCAGCACCGTATCGTAGTAGCGGCCGCCCCATTCGAACATCTGCGCCATGGCCGCGGGCGGCAGCAGCATGCCTTCGGCCAGCCCCGGCCCGCACAGCCGCGGCGAACACAACTGGTCGTAGGTATCGGCAATCCCGCCCATGGCGCCGTACAGCGATATTTCGTCGCCGACGAGGCCGTGCGGATAGCCGCTGCCGTCGACGCGCTCGTGATGCTCGCCGACGACGGCGAGCGTTTCCAGCGGCAGGTCGAAGGCGGCAAGGCGAACCAGCGTCCTGCCCACGTGCGCATAGTCGTCGGCGACGACTGCGGCATCGAGATGAGTGCTATCGGAACCGCCCAGGCTCAGGTCGTGCAAAAGTCCGCCCAAGGCCAGCGCCCGTACCTGATCGACC